>DUHF01000010.1 GCA_013331015.1 Methanoregula sp. | reverse complement strand
GATCCGGAACCGGGTTCACGGCAACCTTTATTCACCCGCACACCAACGTAACGACCATGAACAAACGGTTTCTCCTCGGTCTTGCGGGTGGTCTTGCGGGTATCATCACGGCGGGTTATGTTATCGCCAACTCGGCATCCAACGATGTGACCCTTGCGGGCATCCAGACTGCACTCTTCGCAAGCCTCGCCCTGATGGGAGCTGCCATTGCAAACAAGGAGACCCGTTTTGCCGGTTACATGCTCATCTCTTCAGCGGTATTCATCACGCTCTGTATCCCCATCGCCGGATCGTTTGCCCTGCTTATGCTGTATATGCCAACCGTCGTCATTCTTGGCATCGCTGCCGTGGTCTGCTTTATGGATGCGTCAGCGGCTGAATCTGACGAAGATGCCGAGATCCCCGCCGAATAACTTTTTATCAAAAACGGTATTGACCGGATCAGGGTTCCGGTTTTTCCCGGTCCGGTCTCTGGTGAGGAGCACTCCCGCAATAAACCAGTGCTTTTGTCTTGTCGAGCACCTGCCGGTTGATGACCATGATGGCAACTGCCATCATCCCGGCAAGGAATATGACATGGAAGAGGAAGGCAGCATACGGGTCCCCGCCGGTTTCGATCAGCCGGGCCAGTGCATACACTGCTGCTGCACCCACAACTGCCGTAACGCAGAGGAGGCTTGCCCGGAGCGCGGTGTACATCCGGCTATGGAGATCCGGAAAGATCAACAGCCCCATCAGGGCAATACCCCCAAACCCGATGCCCGCCACGAGCAGCAGGTAGATGAGGATGTCGGCAACCAGGCTGCTCATGCTCCCGCCTCCTTTGCAGAGGAACCTTTCGCGATCACCGCGGCATACCCGAGCAGGGCGAGGATGATGGTCACATCGAGCACGAGAATGTTCCCAAGCGCGATACTGAGGACAAGACCTGCAACAGCGGCAAGGGTGATGGTCACCGCTGCTGCCACAATCCGGTCATAGATTACCGGTATCCGGACTACGCGAACGAGGGCGCATGCTGCCAGGAGCACAAGACAGAATGCGGCAAAAAACCACGGATCGATCATACGTTTCTCTCTAGTACAGTTGAAGATGGAGGGTTATCAATGCTCCCGCCCGCTTGGATCCCTGCCCTTTCCTATGGGCCATTGCGGCGTGGATCGCGCCAAAAGCCTAAAAAAGCGCTCCCTCCAGTTTTTATTCCCGCAGCACGAATACATGGAGAAGATGCGCCCGACTTATCTTGGCAGGATCCTGCTCCGCTGGTGCGATACCTGTCATACCCCGGTTCTTGCGCGCCAGTGTGCCTGCGGTGCGGCTACCCGGGAGGTGCCGGTCACCCCGCCGGGCGATGCCCGCCCGGCCTTTCCTGCGGATATCGCGCTGATCAACCGGATTTACCAGGACCATTTCGGTGCCCCGCTCATTCCGGAAGGTCATATCGCGCTCCTCAACAAGGTCCCCGACAACGACCGGATGGAAGAGGTCATTGTTGGTGGCGGCGTAGCCGGGATCATCCGGTACTTCCCGGACCGGCGCTCGTGGGAACCGGTGCCCCGGCCGGAAGCCTGCCTGCTCTTCTCGCCAACCCGGCGGTTTGTGATGGTGAGTGAGGATGCAGTCCCGTTCATCCGTGACCAGGGCATGAGCGTACTCGCACCGGGGCTTGTGCACATCGACGAGCATGTCAGGGCTGGAGACGAGGTCTTCATCCTTGCCCCGGACCGGACCTGCATCGGGGTTGGCCGGGCAAAGGTGGATGCCGCGGCTGCCCGGGAGATGAAGAAGGGATCCCTGGTGAGGACAAGGAGGAACATCGCATCACAGGTGGTGCCCGGCGCCGCATCATGGGACGATGTAGTCCGGGCCAATGCGCAGGTTCTCGAACGGGCCGAAGGTGAGGCGGTCCAGTTTGTCATGGATGTCACAAACCGGAACCCGGGCCTTCCTGTAAATGTCTCGTATTCTGGCGGAAAGGACAGCCTTGCAACGCTCCTTGTCGTCACCAAGGCGATAGGAAAGGTCCCGCTCCTCTTTGCTGATACCGGCCTTGAGTTCCCCGAGACCTACGCAAATGTCAACGCCGTGGCTGAGAAGTACGGCCTGGAAGTGCTCAAAACGGATGGCAAAACCACGTTTTTTGAAACCTTCGCAAAACAGGGCCCCCCCGCGGTCAATGCCCGCTGGTGCTGCCGGGTCTGCAAGCTGACCCCGGTGGGTAATTTCATCAAAGAGACGTGGGGCGAGTGCCTCTCGTTCATCGGTCAGCGGCGCTATGAATCAGCAGCCCGGGCAAAAAGCGAGCGAGTATGGCGCAACCGGAATGTCTCCGTCCAGCTCTCGGCAGCCCCTATCCACAACTGGACGGCGATGCATGTCTGGCTCTACATCTTCCAGAACAAGGCTCCTTATAATATCCTGTACGGGCAGAACCTGGACCGGATCGGATGCTTCATGTGCCCGTCCAGCGATATGGCTTTAATTCACCTGATCGAGGATACCCATCCTGATCTCTGGCAGGGCTGGACTGAACGGCTCAGGCAATGGCAGAATGCAAAAGGGCTTCCCGAATCATGGATGACGGACGGGCGCTGGCGGCTCCGCGAAGGAGGATGCGATGACGAAGATAGCCATTATTGATTACGGGCTTGGGAACCTGCGGAGTGTCATCCGCGGGCTTGAGAAGGCGGGCGCACAGGCGGTTATCACCTGCGATGCCGGGGAGATCGCTGCGGCAGACGGCCTCGTCCTGCCCGGGGTCGGGGCGTTCTGTGAGGGCATGGAACAGCTCGGCCCGCTCAGGGAGACGGTTACCGGCTCTGCCCGTTCCGTTCCCCTGCTCGGTATCTGTCTTGGTATGCAGATGCTCATGGAGACGAGCGAGGAGCACGGGCTCCACAAGGGGCTCGGGCTCATACCGGGATCGGTCTGCCGGTTTGCCCGTACCTTGGGGTTCAAGATCCCGCACATGGGCTGGAACTCGCTTGAGGTCACCATGAGTGATCACCCGCTCTTTTCTGGCTTTTCTGAAGAGGAGTACGTGTATTTTGTCCATTCGTTTTACGCAGACACCGCACCGGAGTACACCCTCACCCGCACCCACTATATCTGCCCCTTTGCCTCATCGGTTGCAAACGGCAACACCTTCGGCGTTCAGTTCCACCCGGAGAAGAGTGGTGCAGTCGGCCTGCGTCTCTTAAAAAATTTCATTGACCTGTGCTGAATACCTGCATACCCTGTTTTTTGCACACGAAAGGAAACATTTTATTAACGCCCTGCGATTTTGTTGGTATGAAACGGATCCTTCTGCTCGCACTCTGCCTGCTCTGTATTGCCAGTTCGGCATCGGCGTACCAGCTCTACCTCACCTGCCCCTCTGATAAGGCCTCAAATGATAAACCCAGCGAGATCCAGGTGGGTATCCCCCTGAAATGCTCGATTGACAGCAACTTCCCGGCCGGCACAACGTTTAATCTTGCGTTTTACCAGTCGCAGTATACCGCCACCCTGATCAGTAAGCAGCCGGTTACCATCCAGGAGAGTAAGGCTACCCAGTACAAGCTCTTCGATACCCAGGGACTTCCCGGGGGAACCTACAAGGTTGAGGTTGAATTCGTTGGTGCGGATGAGCCCCGTATCAGCTCGGATTCGACGACCCTGCAAATGGTGACCCTCATTGACCGGAGTGGCGAGATCGAGATAACCTCGCCCATGACCCAGAACCTGGCAGATGCGCTCCGGATCGAGGGATCGATCGCAAAACTGGGTGCAAGCGGGGTGCAGATCGAGGTTCGCGGCCCTGACGGCAGGATCTTCGGCCCCCAGTACATCCCCACCACCAACAATATCCGCGACAATTCAGGATCGTTCACCAAAAAAGTTGTCGTGACAAGCGCCGGGTCCTATGACGTGGACTTCAGCGACACCAAGGGATATATCGGCAAGGTGACCTTCACGGTCGTTGCCCCGGCAACCGAGACGCCAATCTCCGTTCCGATCACCACTGCTCCAATCGTTACGACAATGAAGGTCCCAACCACGGAACCCACCCCGTGGCCCACGGCAACCCAGTCGCCCCTCTCCCCGCTCTCCATCATCTGTGCTGCAGGCCTTGCCGGGCTCCTCGCGGTGCTGGTGCGAAGGGGATAACCATTTTTTTGCTCGGTAGAAACCCTTTCAGAAACGCTCAGTGGAATTTATGAAGGTGACCCCCCATTCCCGATGAAAATTTTTCACATGGGTGTCCCCATCCACGGCTATGTTCCACGGGGCGAGCCCCGATGAGGCGG
>DUHF01000277.1:4866-9125 GCA_013331015.1 Methanoregula sp. | reverse complement strand
GTGTTCGTATCGGTCAGAAACGGGAGGGCACCACAGGACTTCACCTTCTCCACCACCTGCCGGACAAAGACCGGGCTGATGAACCCGTCATTACCCGTCTCGCCGAAATGGAGTTTGACTGCCGTCTTGTCATGTGCAGTTATCAGGTCAGCAAAACCCGCACGATCAAACAACCGCTGCACTTTTGCCGTGGTGGATTCATGTTCTGAACTGGCTCGTAGTGATGCAAAATAGACCGGGCTTTTCATGCGTGTAACCTCCTCTCACAGAAATGCGTATTCCTCCGGAACAGGTGAAACCATCGGTTGGCGGTCAGACCAGCTGGTCAAAATTCCTGACTTTTTTCTTTGCCTTGTTCTGGCGGATGATGCCCTGTGCACGACTGAAATACTGTGCAGCCGTATGATCTTTACCCAGCTCTTTCATACAGATCCCAAGACTGTTCCAGGCTTCGGCATGGTTGGGATTGATCTCAACGATCCGCTCAAAGATTGCAACGGCACCTTCGATATGGCTCTTCTTGCCCCGCAGGATCCCGATCCGTTTGAGCATCTCGGCTGAACTGAACAAAAACTCCTCATCGTCCGGTGCAAGTTCAACAGCCCGAACAAAACTCTTGAGGGCTTCGGCATCCCTGCCCAGCTCGCGCAGGCAGACCCCCCGGTCATGCCATGCCGCTGCATGTGCGGGATCGATCTCGATCGCTTTGTCAAAATGGACGATCGCCTCGGCATACTTCGCCTCGCGGTACGAGAGCCGGAGACCTTCGCGATGGCTTGATCTCGCCCGTCCCATCAGGCGCCCGAGCACCTGTCCCTGCGACGGTGCAGTCCCTATCGCCGGTTCCGGGCCGGTCGTCTCTCCTTGCTGCTGCCGCAGCAGTTCAGGCCCGATCTCACCGGTGATATCCCGCACCGCACCTACCGCTGCGATGAACGCCCCTTTGGCATCGTGGAGTGCTGCGGCTTTCATCCAGATCACCCGCTCATCTCCGCCTTCAGCCTGCGTAACTGTCCATGCACAGATGGCGCCATCCTCACGGCTGGTAATCGTATATTTGCGCCGGTTTATGGCATCGTCTTTTTCAAATACCAGCTCGGTGAGCATCGGGTGTGCCTTTCCAAAGAACGGGATTGCATGGGCTCCCCCGTCTTTCCCGATGATCTCCTTTGCCTCAACGCCGGTCAGGTCGGTCATGCCCTGGTTCCATGCAACAACTCTTGCCTCGCGGTCGATGGCATAGGCAGCATCCGGAAAGAACCGGATCGTCTCCTCCAGCAGTTTCTGGGACGTACCAAGCGATCTCCCGACAACCCGGCGTTCCGCTGCCCGGTTGATCATATGCACGAGCTCCCGGAACTCTGAAGACGGGCTCTCGCCTTTTTTTAGGAAAAAGTCTGCACCATTGTTCAGTGCTTCAATGGCAGCATGTTCCCTGCCCACACCGGTAAAGATGATGACCGGTGTCGTGTCTCCCTTGGTCCTGAGAATCTTGAGCATCTCAATACCCGAGATCTCGGGGAGAGAATAATCAACCACGAGGGCATCGAACGTTGAATCAGCAAGGATACTCAGCGCCTCCTTTGCGGAAACTGCGGTACGGACATCCATGTTTCCAAAACGTTCAAGAAACGTCTTTGCCGAGTCCCGCATCACGGGTTCATCATCAACAACCAGAACTGACTGCATCAGGTACCTTTGAGTAATTGAAGTAGGTATAAAAGGAAAAAGATGTGGGTTGTTATTCCCGTTTGCCGAGCTCGTGGTCGAGCCAGAAGAGGTGGCCGACAACATCCCCGAGAACTGTGATCTGGTTCAGGACATCGCCTGCGCTTGCCTCCTCCTCGACCTGCTCTTTGACAAACCACTGGAGCATCTCAAAGCTGGCATGGTCTTTCTCCCTGATTGCCAGATCGACCAGGGCATGAATCATACCGGTCACCTTCTGCTCGTGCGATACAACTTCTTCAAAGACCTTACCGGCGGATGTCCACTTCGCCTTGGGTGCCTCGATAGCTCCAAGCGCAATTTTGCCTCCGCGGGCCAGAATATGGTCGTAGATCTTCTCCCCATGCGCCCGCTCCTCTTTCGCCTGAACACGCATCCATTGTGCAAAACCTTTCATGCCTGAGGATTCGAAATAGGCTGACATGGCAAGGTACAGATATGCCGAGTAAAACTCGCGGTTGACCTGCCGGTTGAGTGCTTCTTCCATGGTTTTTGACAGCATCGGATTACCTCCACCAAATCGTTCAATAGGTTTTTTAAATAATAATCCTTTGGTAATGCGGCAGATGGCGTCCTGCCACAGAAAAGATGGACTAAAAAAAGAAAGAGAGTTATTGGCGCCTGGCCCGGTCCTGCTCGTTTTTCATATCAAGGATGATCTCGAGTTCAAGGGATTTTCCATACGCGATCTGCGCCTCATCGCTCTTTCCCAGTTCATCGAGGCAGACCCCTTTCATGTACCATGCGGTCACGTCATTGCCATTCAGGGAAGACGCCCGGGTGCTCGCGAGCAGGGCTTCGTCGTACCGCTCAAGATTGTAAAGCACCACGCTCTTCTTCGTCCAGGCATCGGCATAATTCTGGTCGATCGAGATTGCCTTTTCGCAGTCAGCAAGCGCCTCCCGGTAACGGCCGGTGTCGGCATAAATCGATCCGCGTAAGAACCAGCTCTCCTGGTACCGTGGATCGAGAGTCAGGGCTCTCTCGATATGGGCGAGCGCCTCTTTGTACTTGGTCCGTTTCGCATAGGCCTTTGCCTTTCGCAACAGTTCAATGACTTCCTTTACCGGCATACCGCTACCTCCCGGGCCCCCAACCATCGCTTCATTCCTTCTCCTCCAGGGTATCGGTTATCAGGTCTCCAAAGATCTTCCGGAGAGCGGATTTCTCAAATTCCTTCTCCTCCTCCTTGGCCTTGAGCAGTTGTTTTGGCTCCTCCCAGACAAACCAGTCCCGCATGGTCATGTAGGAGATGAGGTTGTCGGTTAACAGGACCCCGACTTTGTAGAGATCATAGTAATAGTCCAGCGTTGGTGGATCGTTCCACTTGACCGGCCCAAGCGGCCGTTCAATAAGACTGAGCATGTTGTCCCCAAAGACCTTTGACTGGTACCACGCGGTATTTGTCCAGCGGGTGGTGAGCATCTCCTTCACCTCGAGGTGGTTGAACTTCTTCATCTGCGGAATATTGATGACCGGGATCAGTTCATCGGCAGGGAGGGTCTTTGCAAGGAACATGTCTCGGGCATAGAACATCGCCTTGTTGAGGACAAAATACCGGCGCGGGACGATCGACTCCTGCTCCATCATCTCGTCCATGTCATTCTTGCTCTCCTTCATCACATGGTAGAGCTGGGTCTTGCGTATCTTGGGCATCCGGTGGTACACGCTGGCATTGATGATGGCGTTCCACGGGAGCTCGTTTAAGTCATCGTTGAAGTGGGTGAAGAGGATGAAGAGCATCTGGATGAGTTTCTGGACCGGGAGTTTCTTCTCCTTCTTTGCCTCGTCCTTGAGTGCATCGATATAGATCTGCCGCATGCCCCGGTAGATCGACTCCTCGTTATATGAGCAGACCAAAAACTTTGCTTTCTCTGCTGCTGCCCCTTTCATCATCAGGTGCGTGCAGTGCTTTGCAATGACAAAATCCTTCAAGAGACCGACATACTGGGCAGGAAAGATGATGACATTGGTGTCGATGTCATAGGTGTACTTATCCACAAGGGTACCGCCCGGGTCGGCTTCCGGCTGGCGGAGAAGAGAGATCTCCGTATCAAGAGTCTCTTCGGTATGGGTAAGGAAACGGCGGATGGGTTTGGATAAGGGCATGTCGGTTTTCATGGAGTGGTCACCGGATAAGCGCCTGACCTTATGACAGCTGCTATAACCAGACTTCGCTCCCTTCTCACTTAAAGTATCCTTCAGGGATGCAATGGTTCAGGGAAAAAAAGGATCTTCTCTTACGCGTACTTTGCCGGTTCTGCATCGAACTTCTTCTTGCAGCCCGGGGCACAGAAATAATACTTCTTTCCGTTATACTCACTCGTGAACTTTGCCGTCTTCTCATCGACAGTCATCTTGCAGATTGGGTCAATTGCCATACCGCACCTCAGTTATCTCCCTTTCTTTGCCGGGGGTATATAGGTTTTGAGCAGGAGCGAGAGCGTTACAACCGTCACCGAGCTTGCCGCCATGGCAAGGGCTGCAAGTTCCGGCTCGAAGGTTATCGCAAATGACGGGTAGAGCACACC
>DUHF01000277.1:0-4849 GCA_013331015.1 Methanoregula sp. | reverse complement strand
ATCCGGCCCATGACTTTTTGCGCCAGCTGGATCGCGGCAACGGCATCGAGCAGGTCATCACGGATAAGGACAATGTCCCCGCTCTCGATTGCAACATCCGTCCCGCTCCCGATCGCGATCCCCACGTCAGCCCGGGCAAGGGCCGGCGCATCGTTGATCCCGTCGCCCACAAACGCGACTACCTCCCCCCCGTTCTGGAGCCGGCGGACCTCCTCCTCTTTTCCGGCCGGAAGGACACCGGCAATGACCCGCCCGATTCCCACGCGGGCTCCAATAGCATCGGCCGTGCGCTGGTTGTCGCCCGTGATCATGGCCACGTCAATTCCCATCGATTTCAATGCCAAGACTGCTGCCCCGCTGGTCTCCTTGAGGGTATCGGCAATGGCAATGATCCCGGCATACTGCGTCCCGGCAGCAACGAGCACCGCGGTCTTTCCTTCCTTCTCCAGGGATGCAGCGCGGGATTCGGCATCGTCCGGCACCCTGATGCCCCCCTCCTGCAGGAACGCCCGGTTCCCGACCCTGACCACCTCGCCAAGCACCGTAGCCGATACTCCGCGGCCGCCAAATGTGTCGAACTGCTCCGCGCTCGGGATGGCGATCCCCCGGGCCCCGGCCTGCCGGACAACGGCAAGGGCAAGGGGGTGCTCTGAGTTCTTCTCAACTGCGGCAGCGAGCATCAGGAGCGTCTCTTCGGGAATGCCGGACGGGACGATATCGGTGACTTCGGGTTTTCCTTTCGTGAGGGTCCCGGTCTTGTCGAAGATAACCGTCGTGACCCGCTCCGCGGTTTCGAGCGCCTCACCGTTCCGGATCAGGATGCCGAGTTCCGCTCCCCGCCCGACGCCGACCGTGACTGCCGTTGGCGTGGCAAGACCGAGCGCACAGGGGCAGGCGACCACCAGCACGGAGATGAACGCTGTCAGTGCAAAGAGGGCCGTTGCATGGAACACCAGGTACCAGACCAGAAACGATCCGGTTGCTATCAGGAGCACGACCGGGATGAAATACGCAACCACCGTGTCAGCAATCCGCTGGACCGGTGGCTTTGACCCCTGCGCCTCCTCAACCATCGCGATGATCCGGGCAAGGACGGTCTCCTTCCCGACCCGGGTTGCCCGGATCGTGAGAATGCTGTTGGTGTTGAGCGTCCCGCCGACGACCGCGTCCCCCGCCTTACGGAGTGCGGGAACGGGCTCACCCGTGATCATCGACTCATCCACATAACTCTCACCATCCGCCACCTCCCCATCGACCGGGATCTTCGCACCCGGCTTTACGAGCACCATGTCCCCGACAACAACATCCTCTGCTGCAACCTCAACCTCACTCCCGTCACGGAGGAGTGTTGCGGTCTTCTGCCGGAGCCCGGCAAGTTTCCGGATTGCGTCCGAGGTTCGTCCTTTTGCCCGTGCCTCAAGGTATCGCCCGAGCATCAGGAAGGCGGCGAGCATGATCGCCGTATCGTAGAACATGAACTCGTGCGTCAGCACGATCCCAAACGTTCCCATCACACTCGCAATGTACGAGACACCGGTCCCCATTGCGTACATGACATCCATGGAGAGAGTCCGGTTTTTGAGTGCCATCCCTGCTGCCCGGAATATCGGCAGCGCGACAAAGGCAAAGACCGGTGTTGATAGAAAAAACATCAGGAGCGCGAGGGTGTGCATGGAAATGGGAAGCGGCACAAACATCGCGATCATCAGCGGGATGCTTACCGCGAACCCGACTATGAATCGCACGAACTTATCGCGCAGGTCTTTGTCACGGGCCATCTTCTCCGCTTCCTCATTGTCCTCGCCCGAGATGCCAAGATACAGGTAACCTGCCTCGGTTATTGCAGCCTTCAAATCGCCAGGAGGCGTGACCGAAGGGTTATAGGTGACGCGTGCAGTCTCGTTTCCGAGGTTTACGGATGCTGCAAGAACTCCCGGGAGCGCCCGGAGTGCCGACTCGATGGTCCCGGCACAGGTGGCACACATCATCCCGCCGACTTTCAGGGTCACCGTCTGGTTGATGGTGTCGTACCCGGCATCCCTGACCGCGGCTTCGAGTTTTGCCAGCGACACTTTCGCCGGGTCATACACCACGCGGGCGGTTTCCGTCCCGAAGTTCACCTGCGCTGCATCCACGTCCTGTACCCCCACGAGTGCCTCTTCAACCGAGATTGCGCAGGTCGCGCAGTGCATGCCGGCAATCTTCAGATCTGCCTTCTTCTTTTCCGCATCTGGCATCGTGTCTCTCCGTCATCAGGCCGGAATTATTCCGTAACGTTGGATCTGCCCCTGTTGCCTTATAACAGTTATGAATGCGGGCAGTCGGGCACATTCACTCCGCAGGCCATCACCTTTAATCGTCGCGGGGCAAAAGATGGTATCACGAGGGATTGCCATGGGAGTTTTCCGGTACGAGAGCAAATATGCAGCCCCGACCAGGGAGCAGCGCGAGCGGTACATGCGGGGCGAGCGGGAGGAGCATGTTTTCGGAAATGACGGGGAAATTACTCTTATCCTGTACGATGAGGCTGCCTATCTCAAGGATGACCTGGAAGGGGTCCGTATCCTCTTCACCGGTGTTCTGGATAAGCAGAAGGTCCATGACGAGATCCGGCGGATGCTTGAGGAGCATGCACAGAAAAACGAGCGCCCCCGGGAATTTTCTCCCGCAAAACGTTAAAAAATTCTCAGGCCGGCCCGATGCGGGGATTGATTTTTTTACCCGGAAAGGAGCACCTATCACACATGGGAATCATCAGCAGGCTCCGTACCTTCTTCCTGGGCTTCTTTGGGAGGAGAGAGTATCCCGTGTACGAGACCTGCGCCTTCTGCGGGGAGCGGTCATACCTTCCTTTTCACTGCGAGTACTGCAACCAGTATTTCTGCGACAAGCACCGGCTCCCGTTCGATCACGACTGCAGAAACATTGAGGAATGGAAGAGACGCCCCGCTTCATACTCTCAGGTAACGAAGCGGCGCTGACAGGGATAATCGTTTCCCGTTTCAGGTTTTCGTCATATCCTCCAGCCGCGTGGCGATCCGCTCAAGGGCCGTGACTTCAAGGAAGATGAGGATGTTGCCCGCAATATTGTGCTCATCGGACGTGAGTTTTACCCGGAAGAGGATCACATCGTCCACCTCAACGGTCATCTGGGCGATGAGCGAGGTGATGGCGGCATGAGCCATGTCAACGATCAGAGCGGGAGGCGAGGGGAGAAGGTTGAACCCGAGCAGATCGGACGATGCGCTCAGGAATGAAGAGACCATGATATTTCCGACTTCGAGGATGGCGCTCTGGTCCATCTCCGAGAACGTGAGGGGGGCGTCCTCCTCTCCCTGCATGATATGGGCAGTCCGTACCGCGGAGTCGCGGGGGAAGTGCAGGATCAAAAAGCCCCCGTGCGGTATGTCTCCCTGCAACTCAAAGATTACCATCGTGGTCAGTTCGTCCGAGACGAACTCGCTGACATTGGAAATGTCAACGATGTTGATCTCCGGCACGCTCATGCCGATCTGGCTGTTGAGCATCTGCGAGAGCGTGGTTGCCGAATGGGCTGCCCCGATATTGGCAAGCTCCTGCAAAGCATCTTTCTGAATCGCGGTAAATTCCATAAACCACCTTCTCGTTTGCTGATTAACCCGTGTGAACCCGCAACCGGTTCCCGCGCCCTCCAGTCTCGTTCTGACTCATTTGGAGGATCGCACGTATGAATATGTGGGAATGCAGCGGATGATCATTTATACTTTAGTATCCGGTCTGCGACGAATCTCTCTAAAAAAAAAGCGATGTGGTGCGGAGGCAAAAATTACCACTCAACGGCAGTAAGCATCTTGATGAATCCTTCCGCAAATGCTTGTGCTGCTGCCGGCCCGTTGGCTGTGATGATCCGGGTGTCGCTCACTACAGGCTGGTTCACGAGCACCGCGCCACCGGCCCTCATCTCGCGGAACGAGACCGGGCTCTCGAAATAGGTGGCCTTCTTTCCTTTGAGGATTCCCGCCCGGGCAAGCACGACCGGCGCAAGGCAGATCGCCCCGACCGGCTTCATCTTGTCATGGAAGAACCGGACCATGGGCTGGAGGAGGTCGTCGTCCCAGAGATGTGTCTGAGCACCCGAGCCTCCGACAATGATGAGACCGTCATAGGCTTTGGGGTCGACCTCATCAAGTGATATGGCGGTGGCTTTTGCGCCCAGCATTCCGGTACAGGTGCCGCGCCGGGTTGAGGCGATGTCGTACCCGATCCCGGCAGCGTTCAGTGCCGCAACCGGCCCGGCCAGTTCTTCGTCGCGGAATTTCTCCGGTGCAATCACGATCAGGACTTTCATAGCAACCGAAAGGGATGTTGACGGATTTAAGGGTTGTTGTAGGTGGTGGGGGGAGTCGGATGGGGCGGGGTGCAGATGATCCTGGTCACGCCGCGACACGTCCGGGTCCCGGTCGCGAACCAACCTTCCCGCGTTTTTTCCCGGCAAAACAGGGTGCGATATTCTCCTGTTAAAACTGATGAGCAACGGATAATTTCTGAATTGCCGAATCATTATTTTTCCGAGTAAAAGTTCATACGAAAATCAAATGATCATTATTTTATATGTTGTAAATACAAAAATATTATTACGACAATGGGTGATTCATGGCCGACCTTTTTATTCTTGCATCCATACCCGACCAGGGAAAAACAACGACTTCGATTCTGCTCGAAAAGAAGTTTCGTGAAGAAGGCAAACGTGTTGCCTGCCTGCAGATGAACAAGGATAAAATGGATGTGTACCGGTACCTGTCCGAAGGTTGTTACCATTACACAATCCCTTTTGAAGCATGCCAGTCGCGTGAATCATTTGAGAGATGGG
>DUHF01000126.1:6446-8405 GCA_013331015.1 Methanoregula sp. | reverse complement strand
ACATCAATGAGTTTTGAGAGGATCGCAAGGACGCTTGAAGCTGCCATCGGGTCGACGATATACCCGCTCGTCTCGCCCATCAGGCAGACCGCATCGATTCCCCGGGGGGCGGAGAGGGCAAGCATGAGACCGGCAGCCCCGACAATCCCGCCGCCGGGCTCTGCCCGCTCAAACATGACCCCCGCCGCCTCGACCTCAGCGCGGAGTTCCGGCCGGTTCACCGCCCCGAGCACCCGGGGTTCCTCCACAAGATGGCCGACCCCAAACCCGCCGAGCGTGTAGATACGCCGGGCCTTGATCTCGGTTGCGATATCGCAATAGCAGTCGGCAAGAATATAGTGCCCCTCCCCCGAGGTGCTCTGGTGGTCACCTACAAGGAACACCAGATCGCGGGTCTCTGACTGGTAAAGGAACAACTCGTTTCGTGCAAGACGGGCTGTACCGTTTTCGTCAAGCACGACCTGCGGGGGGAAGTAGAGGGAGGTGATCTCGGCAATCTTCTCGGCGCCCAGCACATGGATCATGTACTCGGCAACCAGCTTTCCCACCTGGCCGATACCCGGGAGCCCCTCGATGAAGATGGGATCTTTTATGGTTTTGTCCTTGAAACTGTCAAGGTAACGGACGGAGATGTCCTCAATCATGTTTTGCCAGCCTTCGGTATCTGCCATACTTGTCTTCAGGAGAGAACCGGGCTGGATGGGCAACGACCGTAGGCTTCCCACACGCCGGGCAGGTTAAAGAAAGGGTATAGATATGATCTGCCGGGCAGCGCCGGATACGGCCGCTCATTGACTCTTCCCGGACTTGGGTTTCTTGACGAGTTTGCCCTCGCCACCGGCCTTTTCCACCACCGCAATTGCGGCATTGCCCGCCTTCTCGATAGCCTTCTCGGCCTTCTTGTAATCGGGGGCGATGACCTTGATGCGGTAGATCGGTGCGCCAAGATAGAGGAGCTCGACATCGACTCCGCCGGTCTTCTGCTCGGCTCCTGCCTTCTTGAGGGCGTTCCTGATGACCGTGATTCCATCAGGGGAGGTGCAGGTGAGGTGGAGGTGACCGGTCACTTCAACGTGGGGGACCTTGACATTTTCGCCAGCCACTTTTAAGAGGATCTCGGAGACTTTTTTTGACAGACCCAGTTTCTTGAGCGTGGGTTCGGGGTCGACGACCAGATCCTCGAAGACCGGGTAGAATGCCCCGTACTTCGCGTAGATCGTCTCCTCAAGTTCGGCGGCAGCGGTCCCGGTCTGTTCGGCCACAAACCCGAGCCACTTATGGGCCTTGCTCTCGCTCTTCCACTCGCGGATCTTCTCGCGCCGCTGGTGATCGTTGACATCTTTCAGCGAGAGGTCGATGTGCCCGCGGGTCCGGTCTACATTGAGGACCTTGCAGACAACCTTCTGGCCTTCGCGGATATGATCGCGGATATACTTGATCCAGCCCCGTGCAACTTCAGAGATGGGGATGAGCCCCTGGCGGCCATTGTACTCATCCAGTGAGACGAACGCGACAAAGTCCTTGACGTTATCTACGGTGCAGACGACAAGTTCTGCTTCCTGTGGCCACTCTCTGTCCTGCATGGCTGGGTTCACTGGAGCTCTTGGATGATATCAGCCTTAAGACTTGCTTTTCCGCCGGTAGGGGTGGCAAGGTCGCGTCCGCAGACTACGCACTTGACAACCGTGCTGGCCTTCTCAAAGATGGTCTGCTCGTTCTCGCAGTCGGGACACTTTACTTTATAAAATTTGCTCCGGTTTTCCCTGATTGTGCTTACCATAACGCTTTTCACTCCGTAAGTTCGAATTTCGCGACACGGTAGCCCTTGCGCAGGTGTGCCTTCTTGCAGGTTACACAGCGGTACCGGACGTTGATCTTCTTGGTCGGCTTGTCGCCACCGGGCACTTTCGAGAACTTGCCCATGTTGCCCACCCTGCCCCTGCGGGCTTTCTGGCGGTC
>DUHF01000126.1:0-6438 GCA_013331015.1 Methanoregula sp. | reverse complement strand
GTGGCTCCTGCAGAAGGGGCAGTAGGTTGTAAATTTTGCTGGCATTTTCATAATAAATTTCTCCGATAATCCTGATGTCGAATACCTATATTATTTGCAGAGATTGATATTTAAGACTATGTTGCGCTCGTACAGGACCGCAGCATTCCGCTCGGGAAGCGTCACTATATCTCCCTTTGAGAGGGTATAAATTCTCCCATCTACTCCCATGAACGTTTCCATGTCCTGGAGCACCCGTACAAGGGCACAGGGATGGACGATGGGGCTTTTTGGCATTTCCGTTGACGACGTTGGAACCGGGAGATCTCCCCCAAGGTCCTCATCATAGAGTTCTCCTAAAGGCACATCCGGTGCTGCTTCATCCTCTCCATAGAGCGCCAGCGGGGCAATGGTGGCACGGGTAACGTGGGGGGCATTGTGCAGCAGGACTTCCTGGCACTGCTCGATTGCCGCCGTGATCTGGTCGAACATCGCCTTCTCGGGCGGGATCATCCGTTTGACCTCTTCGCGATCGTAATAGTTGCCCTCCGCGTGCATCATGGTGAGCGCGAGGATCTTGCGCGAACGGATGGCAAAGATGTCCTGCAGGGTCTCCCGGATTGCCAGCGTCTCGTCGATGAGGGCGCGGGCATCGTCCGAGAACGGGTCGTCAATGGCATAGACATTTTTTGTGATAGCCGCAAGCTCCGCGTGCCCCTTTTCGAAGATATCGGGCGCAACAGAGGTGAGCCTGCCGGTCTCGCGTTCGGACAACAGGATACTGCGCAGGTCATCGAGCTTCATGTCTTTCCTCAGGCAATCTCTGCTGCCCCGCGGGCGCAGAGGAAGACTGCCACCGCTTCCGGTACTGTAGTGATGCCCTTTTGGAGCTCATAAGTACTTCCGAGCATCGGCATCTTCAGGTTGAAGTTCAGGTTCACCTTCACGTCCCGCGTCCCGAAGACCACCGCGTCCACGAGCGGGTCGAAATCGGCAAGATCGCGGAGTTCGAGCGACTGCACCTGCATCCCGCTCCCCCCATGGAGGGAGGTGGGCATCCTGATGAGCCGTTTGGTATCGGTCGTGACCGGTTCATCGGCAAGGGCGGCGCGGTTGAGGAGACGTTTTTTAAATTCCCCTTCCTGCTGGCCAACGATGATGCCAAGGACGCGGTTTTTGGCAATCATCGCTGAAGGTCGCTTCTCAATTGTCGTGATGAGCTCCCCGCAGTTTTTCAGAAACGTGGTTGCCGAATCCTTCCCGATCCCGCCCATAGCAGTCAGGTGGGCCATCGCCTCTTCGGGAGGGATCGCCAAAAGCCAGCGCAGGTATTCAGTGAGCGTCTCGCGGTACCGGTTCTGCCAGCCGGGCCCGGCCATGGCTTTTCCGGAGAGCATCGCGGCAGGGTCAATCCCGATCCCGCAGATGTAATCGATCAGTTCCCGGCGCTCGGCGCTCCCCCAGCTGCGGAATGCGATATCCTTGACATGGACATGGTACCCGCGGCCCCCGGAGAAGACGAGTTCGATCTTCTTTTTGTCCATGCCGAACTCGATGATGAGCATATCGAGGAGTTTTAAGGTCTCTTCCTTGACCCTCGCAAGCATCTGGTCGTACGGCCCCCGCACGATATGATCGGCATCGAGATCGAAGATGAGATCCGCCCCGCACCATCCTTTGTCCGCCATCGTGCCGGCATCGGGTTTCTCGTAATACGCGGTCGAGTAGTAGGTGTGCTGCGGGATGAGGTTCTGGATATAACTGGTCATCTCATCGCGGCTGGCAAACCCGATGTGCCGCCGCATCCGCATATCGGCAGCGCCCGGGTTAAAGAGGACAAAACCCCATTCGCGCTGCTCAAGCGATGACGGCGCAACGAGCACGGCTTTCCGGTAATACTCCGTAAACCGCTGCCGGAGGAATTCGGTGGTGGCCGGGTTCATGACAACTCCCGTACCATATAGGGTCCCTTCCGTTCATAACCAAGCTTGCGGTAATAGGGCCGGACACCGATCCCGCTCATGATCGCAAGCCGCACGAACCCGGCCCCGCGGGCGATCTCCTCGGCCTTTGCGATCAGTTCCCGCCCGTAATTCCGGTGCTGCCATTCGGCAGATTCGGCATCCATCCCCAGCGGCACCAGGCTGCCATACACGTGGAGCTCGCGGAGGAGGGCAGCCCCGTCGAGTTCCGTTCGATAGACCGCAGAGGGGAAACGGAACCGGGCAAAGCCGATGAGCGAGTCATCCGAGACGGCCGAGATGAAATGCTCCTTCCCGCCGCAGGCTTCGTATTCAAGCACCCGGATCTCCGATTCGACCACGGAGGGGAGCCGGCCGATCTCGCGGCAGCGGATGCAGCGGCAGCGGATGCCCTGCGCTTTGAGCCGGTTCTGGGCCAGCTGCCGGAAATTGGAGTGCTTTGAGCCAGCCACGATGAGCTTTGCCGGGATATCGCGCTGGATGCGCTGGAGCCGCGTGTATTCGGGGATGAGAGACTTGCCGTACGCAACGAGATCGATGAGTTCGTCCTCATTGTAGGGCGAGAAGAGCCCCCGCTGCCAGTGATCCTCAATCTCGGAGCCGGGGGTGACGAGCGTGGGATAGATCTTGAGGAAGTCCGGCCGGAACCGGGGGTCGGAAAAGAGGGTCTCGAACATCTGCCGGTCGGATTCGATGCTCGAGGAAGGCATATTGGGCATCATGTGGAACCCGACTTTTAAGCCCGCATCGCGGAGGAGCGTGTTTGCTTCAACGGTGTCTGCAACCGTGCACCCCCTCCGGTTGTACGCGAGGATCGCGTCGTCCACGTGCTGGACGCCAAGCTCCACCTTGGTCACGCCATAGTCGAGCATCCGGTCGATGTGCTCCCGGCGACACCAGTCCGGCCGGGTCTCGAAGGTGATGGCAATGCAGCGGATTTGGGCCTGCTCGTTGGCGTCTTCGACCTCGCGAATATCGGGAGGCTGCGGCGCTGGCGAGCCTCCCGGGTATACGTTCATTGCCTCGATGCACCTAGAGACAAACTCCTGCTGGTACTCCACCGGCCGGGCGGTCATGGTCCCGCCCATCACGATCAGTTCCACCTTGTCCACCCGGTGACCGAGGATCTCGAACTGCCCGAGCCGGGCATGCACCTGCCGGAACGGGTCGAACCCGTGCTCTCTTCCCCGTTTGGCTGCAGGTTCCTCACCGGTGTAACTCTGCGGGGAGTGGAACGGGTGGTCCGGCCCCCCCGGGCAGGGCAGGCACTTGCCATGCGGGCAGGGGTAGGGCGAGGTCATCACCGCAACGGGTGCGACACCGGAGAGGGTGCGGGAGGGTTTGACGAGCAGGATCTTCCGGAGGAATTCACGTTCACCGGGCAGCGCCGCGGCTAAGAGAGCCGAATTCTTCGGCACCGCAGGCAGCCCGTACTTCCGGCAGATCTCGATTTTCGCCGCAACGATACTGAGATCGTCGCCGGGCGTGAGGCCGAGGATGCGGGAGATGATCTCCCGGTATACCAGTGCCTCGTCCATGAGAAGTTAATGTTCAGCTGCAACTTTCTGGGTTGCAGATTCATGAGAATAGTTCACCACGGAGAGCGAGTGGCCGTGGATATGGTTTACGATCTCATCCCCGAGCGTGAGGAGAGCGTCTTTATGGGCTTTTTTGTCTTTGTGGATATGAACAGGAGAGATTTCAAGGGAACTGTACCGCTCCGTGCGGATTTCGTCGTTGGAGATGCCTTCATAGTACTTTTTGATGTGGATCATCAACATGTGGAGATGGAGTAACTCTTCCTTTTGCACACTATCGCCTTCTCTAATACGATCCTTTTTTTGTGGGACACATATACCTTATTGGTGAGATTTATAAGAGGCAAAATGCGGCACGGGGGATCCTTAATTGCGCTCGCAATTGGGGACGCGTTGGGTGCGCCTTTGGAAGGATCTCGAAAACCTGAAGCGTGGCTGGCTCAATTCCGTTCCGGTGGGCGCCATTTCCGGAAGAAAGGTGAATGGACCGATGACACGCTGCAAGCCATTGCGGTCGCAGAATCACTGGCCGATTGCAGGGCTTTTTGCGAAACGGACCTTGTGAAGAAATTATCCCAGGCCTATATAGTACGGCCGGAATGGTTTGGTCCTACATCAACTTTCTTCTTTGATCTTGTGCGATCCGGGACCGTGCCGCAGGAAGCTGCATGGCTCGTACACAAAAGGAATCATGGCAGCCGGACGAACGGGAGTGTTATGCGGGGGTTCCCACTCGGCATCTTCTTTCCCGCACCACAGGTATATGAAATCAGTCTCCGCTGTTCGGCAATCACCCACTTCGACCCGGTTGCCGGTCACTGCTCGGCCTTCCTGAACGTGATGGTCAGCGATATGGTGCGGGGGATCTCCCGCCAGCGGGCATTCCGGCATGCCCGATCGCTCTGCACCGAGCCGGAGGTGCATGCAATGCTTGGCAGTTATGATGAGCATACACCGGATCCTTCCCTGGATAGCGTGCTCTGCTCGCACGCGGCACTCCATTCGTTCATGGGGGCAAAGTCGCTTGAGCAGGCAGTCCTCTCCGCGGTCAATCTCGGGGGCGATGCGGATACCGTTGGTGCATGCTGCGGTGCACTGGCCGGGGCATACTGGGGGCTGGAGGCGGTGCCTGAACGGTGGAAGACGGGGCTCGAAGGGTACGACCGGCTGGTGCAGCTCGCGGAGCGGGTGTGGGTGGGGAGGGCTGACCGAATGGGATGACCAGAAGTTCCCTTTGGAATCCTCAAGCTGGAATCTTTAATCAATCAGAGTCTGGTTGAAATTTTTCAATCACGATCCGATCGATCCAGATTCATTTTTCAATCGCGGTTATGATCGCGCTGAAAAATTTCAAATCAAAGTCCGGTTGAAATTTTTTCATCAAAGTCTGCTTGAAAAAATTCAATCAAGGTACGGTTGCGAAAAGTTAACCAAATCTGTACCAAGTCGCTCCGGCGGAACCCACGGATAGTCATCGGTTTTTCAATTAAAGTCTGGTCAAAAAATTCAATCGGATCCTGATTGATCAGAAAAAATCACGATCTGGTTGAAAATAAAAAATCAAACCCTGGTTGATCCGGATCAGGTTTTCGATCGCGATCGTGATCGCGATTGAAAAATTTCATGGTGGATCCCCTGCACAAACCCGTGGCCCTTCATGGGGTGGGGGGAGTTGCGGCAGAAAAAATGAGAGGGGGGATGCTTTCTGAATATATCACCGGGCCGATATCCCGCGCCTTTGTGCCAATCATGGCCGGCAAATCCATTCCTGATGAAAAACAGTGGGCAAAACTCAAAAATCTGCGGTTTTCTGATGATTTGAAGAGGTATCGGGCGTTTTCCCGCAGCAAAATGGGAACCTTTTAACGTTCCCGTTGCTCAACGCATTACCGGTGAAATACCTCATGGATTACGGAAACATGCTTAGCGACTCTTTTGCCTATGCAAAGGACGCGGTTATCGGAAAGTGGATGCAGTGGATCCTGCTCCTTATCGCAACGCTCCTGCTCTGCCTGCCTCTTCTCGGATACCTGGTCAAAGTCCTCCGCGGAGATAAACCCGCGCCGGAAGTGGACGGGTGGGGGACGCTCTTTGTCGACGGCATCAAGCTCTTCATCATCTCCCTCATCTGGGCGATCCCGAGCCTCATTATCTTCTTCTTCTTCTTCGGTTCGATGATTGGAGGACTGCTCATGGAAGGCAACCCCTCGGCAATGATTGCAGCCCTGACCGGCGCCCTCATCTATCTTGTGCTCTTCTTTATCGTTGCGCTCATCACCGGGCTCCTCTCCCTCATGGGGGCAATCCGCTTTGCACGCACGGGAAGCATGGGCGAGGCGTTCAACTTCGGGGCCATCCTGGAGACTATCGGGAAGATCGGGTGGGGAACCTACATCATTGCACTCATCGTCCTCCTGATCGTCCAGTTCGTCATCGGCATCATCCTCTCCATCATCGCCATGATCCCGGTGCTTGGCGGCATCATCCAGTTCGTCCTTTTCGCACCGATTGTCATCTTCGAGTACCGGTACATCTGCCAGATCTACGATGCGGCCGGTGTGTGAACCGGAGAATCAACCTCTTTTTTCTTAAAATTGAATCCGCTACCCTCCGCAGCGTATGTTCAGTACAGTGAATAATTATCAACTGCCACTCCCTCGATGGAAGACCAGCCGCATGATGGCCCGGGATGTCCAGAAACGGCTGCTCTGCCTAACCCGCAGGCAATCGGGTTACAAGCCGACTAAGATCTTCTTAAAAAAAAGACGAAACGATCTGGCAATAAGAAAAAAGTCTGCTTCAGATTCGGGTGCGCCATTGCACCATACCAGCGTTTACGCCGGCCGGATCTCCACCAGCTTCAGCGCCCGGCCCTTCTCGCAGATGTCCGGCGCATTCCCGAGCACTTCGGTGACGATATATTTCTCGCCATCCATGAC
>DUHF01000074.1 GCA_013331015.1 Methanoregula sp. | reverse complement strand
TCGGCAAGGGGGTTGGAGAGCGAGAGCTGCTTGTTGGCCTTCTGGGCAAGTTTGAGCACGAACTGGTTCAGCTCGCTTTCTGTAAAGAAGATGTTGGTTGGCAGGCTGCCATATGCCCGGTGGAAGATGAAGACCGGCAGGCCGTGGCCATTGCAGCTGATGTCCTCAAGGGCCGGGTCCCGCATGAGGACTTCGAGAGGGCCGTAACCGGAGAGATCGCGGGTTATGTAATAGTACAGGATCTGTTTGCGATCTTCCGTGATGAGGGGATCGAACTCCCGGATGATCTTGTCGACCACCGCGGGATCGATCGTTGCCCCTTTTTCTTTTTCCACCTCATCATAGATGATGACATCCCGGAGGCGGGCATGGGTCTCGCGCAGGATGGTCTTCTCCTTCTGGCTGGTCGCAGGTTCCGTGACCACGTAGGTGAATCCCGCGGTTCCCACCCGCTTGATATTCACGTACGAGAACGGTTCTGCAACCCAGTACCATTCCAGTTCGTCATCGGATGATTCGTCCGATCCGGGCTCCGGCCCGGTGACGGGTTTTGGCGGGACCGGCGTTGCGGGAACTGAGGCGACCGGCACGGGTACGGCCGGCTTCCCGATCGCGAACCACGTCTTTCTCTCGTACCGGGTCTTCAGCACGATGGCGGAACCGGCAATCGTGAGGAGGGCGGCAAGCGAGGCGGCGATCATCAGGGGAAGGCCGAGTTCGACAAGGAGGGCGACATACGAGGTTGCAAGCGCGGCAAAGAGAAGGATGCAGGTCATGATGATGCCGTCCTGCGTGGGCGCGCAGAAGAAGTCGATGATTTTCCGGTACCGGGTGGCAATCTGCGGGGGGAGGGCGAAGCGGCGGGGCGGGAGTTCGGAGGGTGCCGGGACGGCAACGGGTTCGGGGACCGGTCCCGGTTCTGCGGTTTTCCCCGCATGCGGCAGCCCGGGGATCTGCTCCTTTATGTTCACGATGGCTCCAGGGAGACCGTTGAGTGAGATGAGGGTGATGGCAGCCGGGATGATGACGATAAAATCCTGGATCATGGGTGGCTCTCTTGAAAAATCCTGCGGCTCGTGCTTCTAAGAATCCCCGTCTCGCGGATCATGGGGGCTAGGTGATTACCTAGATGTACAAGGGCATTGTAATAATATTTTTTGATTCTGTGTTACTTGATGAGCAACATATAGTTGCTATTTTTTTTATTAGAAGTATTCAAAAAAATCCCATAATGAGAGAGAAAGAGCATATTTTTATAGATTAAAGTAACACGAAAGTTTACAGATGTATGAAGAAATCTTTACAATCTGTAAAATTTATTGAGGTTAGATGATGCGGTATAAAGAAAGGGACAGAGAGGGGGGCGTGTCTCCGGTTGTTGGAGTTATGCTCATGCTGGTTGTTACGATCATTATCGCGGCAGTGGTAAGTGCATTTGCGGGGAGCATTTCTTCAGACGCGAAAAAAGCACCAGCCATCTCCGTTGAAACACACATTGTAAATGACGGATCATGGGGAGGGAGCGGGATCAACTTCGCGGTACTGGCTGCCAGTGAATCAATCCCGACAAAAGATCTCAGGATTGTGACGAACTGGAAAGCAAGCAACGGAACCCGAGGGGGTGCCACCGTGACCGGCCCGGGAGGAGATACTCCCAACACCATGACGTACATTGGGACCAAGCAGTATCATTCGCCACTGGGATTCGGGCCCGGAGTTTCGGCATGGGTCTCCAGCGGGGACTTTAAGGTCGAGCAGTATTTTGGCAATTACACACTCATGGCAAACACCAATATGCACAGCAGCGCTTTTGGATCAATGGCCTCATCCTCTGGTACAGGATTGGAAAAAGGAGGGTATGGCATTGATCCCAGCGTCAGGTGGCAGTACACGGATGGGACGAACTGGGAGACCGGTACCGATTCTGATGGGGTGATGGCGATTCTTGGAGAGAACTGGCACCACCTCCGACCAGGGGATATTGTCCACGTCAGGTTCGTTCACCTGCCAACCGGTTCGGTGATTTATGATGCGGACGTTACCGTGGAGGGATAGATATGATAAGGACAGATTCAGATGCAGTATCCCCAGTAATCGGGGTCATGCTGATGCTCGTGGTGGTTATAATCATCGCAGCTGTAGTCAGCGCATTTGCCGGAGGTCTCTCGGGTTCACAGGAGAGATCCCCGATTATCACCCTCCGTGGCACGTTCAGCCAGTCAGACGGACTTACCATAGAACACTCGGGGGGCGATGCAATTGCTACGGCAACAACCAATGTGATGGTCCGGCCTTCCAGGACGTTTGGCAGTGCAGAGCACATGGTCTGGATTGTAAATAAAAGTTCAATCACGAATGCCAACGGAGATGAATCAAGCCAGTGGATCCGCACGGATGGCAGAACGGGGACGAAACATTTTGCCGGAGGCGATATCGCATACGTTTTGCCACCATATCATGAGTATCAGTACCTCCAGCCGGGCGCGTCTGCTTCATTCCGTTTCAGCAACCCCGACTGGATAGGGAGAACATTCTGGTTGGAACTGGTAGATGATTCAGGAAGGGTTTTTGCACGCACCGAAGTGACCATCCAGCCATAACGCGAACCTGATACAGGAATACCAGAGCAGGGAGGGTGTCAGGTTCACAGGAATCCCCCCCTTTCTTTTGCTGTCTTTTTAATTAACAATTTTAAAAATGGTCTGATCAATTACTACAAAAATAAAAATTAATAACACTTGAGATACCACTATCCTGTTACATGGCTCACCACATCAGAAAGAATATCCTCCCCTTCACGGCAATCGTGGGACAGGACCAGATGAAACAGGCCCTCATCCTCAATGCCATCAACCAGCGCATCGGAGGAGTCCTGATCCGGGGCGAGAAAGGCACGGCGAAATCGACAGCAGTCCGGGCCCTTGCCGAGATCCTCCCCGTCATCGAGATCGTGAAGGGCTGCCCGTTCAACTGCAACCCGGCAAACGAGCAGGAGCTCTGCGACATCTGCAACGAGAAGATTCAGCATGGTGAGAATGTCGAGACACTCAATAAGAAAGTGCAGGTCATCACCCTCCCGCTTGGCTCAACCGAAGACCGGGTTATCGGCACGATTGACATCGAGCGTGCGATCAAGGAGGGGATCAAGGCACTCGAACCCGGCATCCTTGCAGCGGTGAACCGCGGAATCCTCTATATCGACGAAGTGAACCTGCTGGACGATCACGTCGTGGATGTGCTGCTCGATTCGGCCGCAATGGGGGTCAATGTTGTTGAGCGTGAGGGGATCTCCCTTTCGCACCCGGCCAAGTTCATCCTGATAGGGACCATGAACCCTGAAGAGGGAGAACTCCGCCCCCAGATGCTCGACCGTTTCGGGCTCCAGGTGACCGTGGAAGGCATTGCCGATGTGGATGACCGGGTCGCAATTGTCCGGGTGGCTGATGCTTTCGAGATTGATCCGCATGCATTCATGCAACAGTACGAGCCCGAGCAGAAACGGCTGACGGAGAAGATCGTCACGGCAAAGGCTATCCTGCCACGGGTGAAGATCTCCGATGAGATTGTGAGGAAGATCGCCCAGACCTGCGTTGATATGGGGGTCATGACCCACCGTGCCGAGATCACCATCGTGCGAACGGCAAAGACTATCGCTGCATTCAATGGTCGCGAGGAGGTCACCGTTGAGGATGTCCGCGAGGCGATGGCCCTTGCCCTGCCACACCGGATGCGCAAGAAACCCTTCGAGGATCCCCGCGTTGACCAGCAGAAGATCAATGACATGATGCAGGACGAGCAAAAAAAAACGATAGCGAGCCCGACGTAAAAGAACAGCAGGAACTGCAGCAGGCCAACCATCCGCCACCACCCCCACGGGACGAGCCGGAACCGCAGGACCCCGAAGAGTCCGGCGCTCCTTCGGCCCGGCCTCCCCCGGAACTCGTTTTTGCTATCGGAAAGCCCATCGAGACCTCGCAAATCCGGTATGACAACTGTAAAGACCGGATGAAGCGCCTGTATGTATCGGGCCGCCGGGTTGACACGCTCTCTTCGGAGAACCGGGGCAGGTACGCAAAAGTCCGGATGCCCCACGAGCTCAAGGATATCGCGTTCGACGCTACCCTGCGTGCCGCCGCCCCCCACCAGAAGGATCGGGCACAGGAAGGAATGAGCATCGTGATCCGGGATGCTGACATCCGGGAGAAGAGCCGGGTAGGCAAGGTCTCGGTCACCTGTGTCTTTGTTGTTGACATAAGCGGGTCCATGGGAGCTGAAAAGAGGATGGAGAGTGCAAAAGGTGCTGTCCTCTCGCTTCTTGAAGATGCATACCAGAACCGGGACCGGGTCAGCCTTGTCGCATTCCGGGGCAATGATGCCGAAGTCGTGATGCCCCTCTCGAGCAGCGTTGATCTCGCATACAAGCAGCTCAAAGAGATGCCCACCGGGGGAAAGACACCCCTTGCCCGGGGGCTGATGAAGGGATACGAAGTCCTGATGAACGAGAAAAAGAAGCGAAAGGAGTTAATCCCGCTCCTCATCCTCATCTCTGATGGTCGGGCGAATATCGGGTACGGGAAGAATATCAAAGACGAGATCCTTTCGATTGCAGGACAGCTCAGGGAGGAAGGGATTCACACCGTCATCATCGATACAGAATCGGTGAAGCGATCCTTTGTAAACTTCCAGCTGGGGTACTGCCGGGACATTGCCGAGGCTTCCGGAGGGGCCTATTTCCCGCTGAGCGAACTGACCGTGCAGGGCGTCAGCTCGATAGCAAGACGCGAGACCGATCTCCTCATCTCTTCAATTATTTAAGGAGAAGCAGGGTGAACCGGGTATACGAAGATATCTCCGATGCATCATTGACAGCGGTTCACCAGTACTCTTCCTCATAGATGTCAGGAGTCAATGATGCCGGGATTGTCAGGGGTTTTGTTGCTCCTTCACCGGATGTTACATCCATCTTCACATCGATGAAGTCCCCAAAGAGCGTAATGATGAATATCCCCTCGCGGTAAAGGGTGATCTTCTTCTCTTTGTCTGTACTGTACCCGCTGCCGTACCCCTCCTGTTCCACGATTGCGGTTGAGTTCTCCGGGTGCACGGTCACGAGCGCTTTTGAATAGACAAATGAGCCGCTCGCGCCACTCGTCTGGTCGGGGTTGTCCCATTGGGGGCTGAACGTCAGGTCGATGACGAGAGGGGCTTTTGGGGCATTCACCCGGACTGCAGTTGCATTGGAGCGGAGGACAAACGACTTCGAGTACTGCGGGATCTTCTTAATGCGCACGGCATCGACCGTTGACCAGTTACCATGGTCGCGATAGGGAAGCCGGTAGGGATCCGTTGTGACATAAGGATCCGGGCTCACCACATCGACTGCGAGGGTTTGGGCAGGGGACGGCGCAGGAGTCATTACAGCAGCGGCTCCAGCGGGTGCATCAGGACCCGGAACCTGATACATTCCCGACGGGTACTCATCCTCATACGGGAGTCCGCCGTCCGTCTCGCTCCCGCTCAACATAGCCTGGACTGAGTTGATGCAGCCCGATGAGAGGACAACCATGACAAGAAGGATACAAATCCCCAGACACTTTGCTATCCTGTTGATACGAATTTTCATTTTTGTAATAATGACGTGCGATACCAGAAGTAAAAAGGATATCGAAACTCCCCTGAGGGGAATGTTTCGTAGTACCGGCCCCGTTCCCTGCAATCCTTTTTATCCAAAACCGCACCAGTTGATCCACAAGCAGAGGCTCACCCATGGCATTCGCCCTCTTCACCGACATCCTGATCGTCTTTACGATCGCGCTCATCGTCGGCCTCGTTTTCAACCGGATCAAGGTCCCGCCGCTCGTTGCCTTCATCCTCACGGGCATCATCGTGGGGCCGTACGGGTTCTCCCTCATCCAGAGCGAGGAGCAGGTCACGGCGCTCGCCGAGATCGGTATCATCCTCCTGCTCTTCACCATCGGCCTCGAGTTCTCCTTCAAGGAACTCTGGAAGATCCGGCTCATCGCCATGGTCGGCGGGGCGCTCCAGGTCGGCCTCTCGTTTGCCTTCTTCTGCGGTCTTGCCCTCCTCTTCGGCTGGCCGGCCGGCGAGGCAATCCTGATGGGATTTTTGCTCTCCCTCTCAAGCACCGCCATTGTTTTGAAGATCCTCCACGAGCGGGGCGAGATCGATTCGCCGCATGGCAGCATCGCGCTTGGCATCCTCATCTTCCAGGACCTTGCCGCCATCCCGATGATCATGGCAATCCCGTTCCTTGCAAGCACCACGCTCTTCTCCATCGAGCCGCTCCTTACGGGTACCGACCTCGTATGGCTGGTCTTCCAGGACATCGCCATCGTTGTCACGCTCATCGTGAGCGCAAAATGGTTCATCCCCCGCATCCTCTACGAGATTGCAAAGACCAAAAACCAGGAGATGTTCCTCCTCTTTGTCATCCTGATCTGCTTTGGCGTGGCATGGCTCGTCTCGTTTACCGGAGTCTCCCTTGCCATCGGGGCACTCCTTGCCGGCCTCATCATCTCGGGATCGGAATACAGCCACCAGGCCGTCAGCATCGTGCTGCCCTTCCGGGACATCTTCACCAGTTTCTTCTTCATCTCGGTCGGGATGCTCTTGAACATCCATTTTGCCCTCGCCAACATCT
Source organism: Methanoregula sp. (assembly GCA_013331015.1). Classification (GTDB taxonomy): domain Archaea; phylum Halobacteriota; class Methanomicrobia; order Methanomicrobiales; family Methanospirillaceae; genus Methanoregula; species Methanoregula sp11803u. The sequence goes on along the minus strand of DUHF01000074.1, from coordinate 4,617 downwards.
GGCTCGTCATCTTCCTCATCCTGGTAGTCGTTGTGGCAAAAACCCTCCTTGCAACGGCTGCACCCCTCGCCCTCGGGTACCCGCTCCGGACTGCCGCCCTGAGCGGTCTTGCGCTGGCACAGGTGGGGGAGTTCTCGTTCATCATTGCCCAGAGCGGGATGGTGGCAGGCATCCTGCCGGTCGACACCTACCAGATGTTCCTTGCCATAGCGCTCGTGACCATGGCAGCAACCCCGTTTGTCCTGGACTTCGGCCATCCCCTGACATCGCGCCTCTGCCGGATCCCGGCCCTTGCGGTCATTGCGCAGGGCTCCTGCGGTGTCGATGACGGGAAGCACCACCCGGAGCGCAAGGATCACCTCGTCATCATCGGGTACGGGGTCACAGGCCAGAACCTTGCCCGGGCCGCCCGGCACGGGAATATCCCCCGGGCTATCATCGAACTGAACCCCGACCTTGTCACCGAGGCACGGCTTGAGGGAGAACCGGTCATCTTTGGCGATGCAACGAGCGACGGTGTCCTGAACCATGCCGGCATCCAGGCAGCACGGATCGCCGTCATTGCCATCAATGACCCGGTAGCGATCCGTAAGATCACGGCCCAGGTCCGGAGGCTGAACGCAGGGATCACAATCATCGTCAGGACGCGGTACGTGAGCGAGATGGAGATGCTCTATATCATGGGGGCTGACGAAGTCATCGCCGAGGAGTTCGAGACCTCGGTCGAGATCTTCACGGTCGTGCTCCACAAGTACTTCATCCCCAGGGACCAGATCGAGACCTTCATTGGCGAGGTCCGGGCCGGCGGCTACCAGATGCTCCGGAAGAGGAGCGAACCGGTGGCCGGCCTGCCGGATCTGGTAAAGAATATCCCGGACATCACGGTCACGGCATTCACGGTTGAGAAAGGATCGCCGCTTGTGGGAAGAACGCTTGGTGAGTTCAACCTGCGCAAGCGGCACAACATCACGATCCTCGCGGTCCAGAGGGGCAACGAGTCCATCACCGGGATCAGCGGGGAGACCCGGCTTGAAGCGGACGATGTTGCCATCGTATACGGGAAACCATCGTATATCGCGCTTGCGGCGGGACTCTTCCGGGAACAACGGTAACCTGCGGGTCACAACAGAAGTTCCTGACAAAAAGGGTGAACAGGATCGTCAACATCCTTTGACGATTTACCTCAGGAGATGGATTGATGGAAAGAAGCCCGTCTCATGACCGCATCCGGCACCTGAGGCTGGAGTTCGAAGGCCACGAATGCGAGGACTTCCGGATCATTTGGGAACTGCGGGACAAAATACCAATATCAGAGGATCGCAAGAAATCCTGTAAATCCGGACATTCATCCGCTGATATTGTATTGACAAAAGGGTGGCTATTCGCAATCCTCGTCAGTTAGTTAAGAGAGGGAACATGCCCGTCCCGGCCAGATAATGACGAAATGTCCCGTATGAGCCCGCTCAACAATTATCTTCTTAATTTCAGGTGATAGTTCCTCTCCCGGGCAATTTCATCGAGTATTGCATGAAGGACTCGTGATCTCTCTTTGATTTCCAATCCGTCAGAATTCTTCCTTGCGGCTGCCAGCGCATCTTCCAGTTCAGCGATTGCAAGAACGGTTGCGGCGATGCAATAGGAGCTTTTTGAACGTCCTTCATTAAACTCCTCAAGCATCTCTTTGAGGAGGTGTTCTCTCTTCTTTTGCAGTTTTTCAAACTCCTCTGCCCCGTTCTTTTGGACAAAGGCAATATCGGCTTCAAGGGACTGGTAACACTTGAATGAATCGGATGTTTTCCCGGCGGTTCGATGTTTTGCCCATTTTTCGCAGGTTTCATGCTCTTCACAATCCCAGCAGAATTCCACCCCTTTTTTCTTTGGGGCACACGTGATGAACGGGCAGCCGGCACCGGCCCGGGATTCGGTCTTGCAGCCCCCGCACCGGCTTGTGCCTTCCGTGTGATAATGAGAACAGAGCCGGCAGGAGAGGCCACAGATGGCAATTTCAGGGTATCTGATGTTCATGGGTATTCCGGTAATCTACTATTCCCCCGGCATCGCTCAAATATTCTCTCCAGTCCCAGGGTGAACGTACACGCGTGTGCCGGAACAGTATGGCTAAATGAGGATTTGGCAAGAATAGCAGGGAGGATGAATGGCCGGGTCTGCTGAACATCACACCGTTAACAACATTCGTTCAACAACAAGTCCTCTTAAAAGAGAAAAAGAGATCATTGCGTTTTCTCAAACCATCCCTGGATCACAACAAAGGCATTGTTACACAAAAAAAATGCAAAAGGGGGTGCTGTCATTTCTGCGGTTTCCCCGCACCATGCCCGTGCTCTCCGTCCACCCACCGGCCGCCATCCTTTGTGAGCTCCTTCTTCCAGATGGGGACGGTGTGCTTGAGTTCATCGATGATGAACCGCGAGCCGTCATATGCCTCGTGCCGGTGGCCGGCACTGACTACAATGACTACGATGTTCTCACCGATCACAAGCTTCCCGATCCGGTGGACAATTGAGACATGCAGGAGCCCGAACCGCTCCGTTGCCGCTGCTGCGATCTTCTCCAGCTCGGCAACCGCAACATCCTCGTACGCTTCGAGTTCCATCTCGGTGATATCGTCGTCCCGCACGATCCCGTCAAAGACAACAACCGCACCTGTCCCGGGCACCTTTGCTGCCGCGATCATTGCCGCGATATCCACATCTTCTGTCTGGATACGAATCATCATACTTCCCTCATCCCCCCGCAACCGGCGGAAAGATCGCAATCTCGTCGCCATCCGCGACCATGACCGTTGCGGCATCGGCAGTCTCCACGCGTTTGCCGTTCTGCATGACAATGACAAACTCCCGGAACGTGCCGTGTTCATCAAAGATCGCGTCATACCCATCCGGGTTCTTCCGGGCAATACCGGCAACGAGCAGGGCAATGGGGGTGTCGTTTGCCGGTTCGGCAAAGATATCCGTCCCCAGCAGTTCCCGGAACCGGGCAAAGAACCGTACTTTTACGCTCATGATTTCTCCATGGGGGGGATTGATGACGCCCGGGAACCGCAGGCAGGGCATGCCGGGTTCTGCACGATCGCGATCTCCTCGGATTTTGCCAAAAGACCGTCCCAGATGAAGAGCCGGCCGGCCAGCAGGTCGCCCTGCCCGACAAGATACTTGACAACCTCGGTTGCCTGCACGGTGCCAATCACCCCTGCGGTAACACCAATGACCGGGGTTATTTCATCCGGGGGAGATTTTTTGAACAGGCACTCAAGGCAGGGGGTCCGGCCCGGAATGATCGTGGTCGCCTGCCCGTAAAAGCCGCTGATGGCACCATGGAAGAACGGGATCTTCTTCTCAAGAGCAACCCGGTTAAGCAGGTAGCGGACCGGGTAGTTGTCCATCGCGTCCACGATCCCGTCCACCTGCCCAACCAGCTCATGGATATTGTCGGCCGTGATAGTGGTATCGATAGCGTTGACCGTGATATCCGGGTTATACTCCCGGAGTTTCGCGAGGGCCGAGACCGTCTTCTTCTTCCCGATGTCCCGGTCGGTGTGGAGGATCTGCCGGTTTAAGTTGCTCTGGTCAACGGTGTCCCTATCAACAAAGGTGATCGTCCCCACACCGGCTACCGCCAGATAGATGGAGATGGGCGAGCCAAGACCGCCGGCCCCGGCAATAAAGATATGCGCTTTTTTGAGCCGTTCCTGTCCTTCATCACCAAAGAGCATTATCTGCCGCTTGTACCGTTCATGTTCACGTTCGGATAACATTGTTCACCCTGCAGAGCCGCTGGACCATCCCCCCGTTATCGGGAGCACCCGCCCCGGCATTTACCGTATCTTCTGATTGGCCGGCTGGATTATTTATGCAGTCATGTACCGGCAAATATTTCCTCATCGGATTAATGATCCGGCAATACCGGCATTACTGTTCACAGGTCATATCATCGTGTTCATGGGAGTGCGGGTTCTTCTCAACCCACGGTTCGAGCCCCTGCTTTTTCCGGTAATCGTTGATCGCCTTGTGGATGCCCTCTTCGGCGAGCACCGAGCAGTGCATCTTGATAGGCGGGAGGCCTTCAAGCGCCTCTGCCACAGCCTTGTTCGAGACCTCCCACGCCTCCTCAAGCGTCCTGCCCCTGACAAGTTCGGTTGCCATGCTGCTCGATGCGATCGCAGCCCCGCAGCCAAAGGTCTTGAACTTTGCGTCCGTGATGACGTTGTTTTCGATCTTCAGGTAGATGTTCATGATGTCCCCGCAGACCGGGTTGCCAACTTCCCCAACACCATCCGCGTTCTCGATCTCGCCCACACTACGCGGGTTCTTGAAATGGTCCATGACCTTGTCACTGTACATTGCAGCCTCCTCCTTTTCCCTTGTAGAGCGGGGACATGTCCCGCAGTTTCTGCACGACCCTGGGCAGGATTTCGAGCACGAAGTCAACATCCGCATCCGTGTTTACATCTCCGAGCGTCAGACGGAGCGATCCATGCGAGATCTCGACCGGCAACCCGGTGGCGAGCAGGACATGCGAGGGTTCAAGCGACCCCGAGGTGCAGGCGCTCCCCGTCGAGGCACAGATACCCTCATCGTCCAGCCAGAGGAGCATGGA
>DUHF01000106.1 GCA_013331015.1 Methanoregula sp. | reverse complement strand
ATGACGCGCCCGATGATGTTGGTGCCCTCGAAAGGCTCGGATGTGGGGCCGAACTCGGCATTTGCCGAGAGCCTGATCCCGACGAGCCCCGCTCCTTTCCGGGAATCGTTGGTGATCCCGAGGGCCGCTGCCGGGGATTCCCCGGATGGCTGGTTCTCGGGGGTTATCTTGGTTCCCGGGGCGATGGCCGGCTTGAAGAGCATGACATCATCGAACTTGAAGAAGACCGGCATCATGCCGGCATCGTGCTCACGGAGACCCGTAAACCGGCGGAAGACCTCGCAGCTCATCGGGGCATTCTCATCGTCAAGTTCGATAGCGATCACCAACTCGTCCGGCGCGGTGGTCACTTTCACCTTCTTCTCGAAGAGGACTTCGAGCGTGGTGCCCGGCTCCTGCGAGATAACTATCCGGTCCTCACCCTCCTTGTCGATAGTGAGAGCGACCCCGTGCTCCTTTGCGATCTCCTGTGCGGTTGCAAGAGGAAAGCCGAGCAGATCGATCCGCTGCGGCTGAAGCCTGATGGCAAGCCGGTCATGCTCTTTTGCAAGCCGTGCGAGTTCGATGCCATGTACCACCTGCCCGACCACGCTGTGGACAAGGCTGCCTGGCACATCTGCCCGGTAGATATAGATCCCGCCTGCGGATTTGCCGCTCGTCCGGACCGTTACGGTCCCCTCGCGACGGGGGCGGCGGTACTCCTTTGGGATATCCTCTGTCCCGGCAAGGTGCGGGTCGAGGATGTGCGTACTGGTCGCCCTCCCGACCACAAAGGTGCCTTTCTGGAGCGCAAGGAGGAGGTGCTCGACACTGCCTGCCGCCTCAGTGGTTATCCGTTCCGGGGTGTATCCCTGTGCAATGATCCTGATATGGGTCACGATCTGCATGCCGTCCTCAAGAACGAGACCGGTGTCCGTGGTGGTGAAGGAACGGCTGGTGTCTGCCCAGCTGATGACCGGTTCGACCTTTGTCACCGCATCCCCGCTGGTCCAGCGGTCGAGAACTCCCCTGCCGCTCACCACGTTGCCGATCACCCCGCCAGTCTCGTCTGCCCCGTGGTCGGCAGAATGCCGGCTTTTTGAGAAGATAACATAGGATCGTGCCGGATCGTAACCCCCGCACCCGAGGATCACGTCGCCCCGTTCGTACAGGTGGGGTTTCCTCTGGGGCCTGATGGAAGACGGGAACGGTCCGAATGCTGCCGCGTACCGGTCGCTCCAGTGAAGGGCGAGGCTCTGTGCAATACCGGATTTCTCGAAGAATTGCGCAGCAGGGCCTGCGGTTTCTACGGTCACCTCCCCGGAAGTCGTGCTTAAGGAAAAACTGCCGGTCGATGACTGTTCCTTGGTTGCCGGACGGATAATGCCGATGGCGCAGCCCGCCGGGTGGCCGGAAAGAACGGAGGAGAGTTTGCTCCCCTCACCGACCTCCCGTTTCTCCCCGTCGAGGTGGATAGTGAGCATTCCGGACCTCATGCCGTCGGCTGGCTCATCACCTTTCGCTCTTCTTCGGTGAGGATGGCAAGCACATCAGCAGTCTTGCCGATCTGGACGATCTTGCCGCCCCGCATGAGCGCAATGCGGTCGCAGATGTCCCGCACGAACTCCATATCATGGGAAACAACGATAAAGGTCTCGTCCATCTCCTCCCGGGAATGCATGATGGAGTGCTTGACATCCACCTTGGTGATCGGGTCCATGGTTCCGGTTGGTTCGTCAAGAATAACGATCCGCGGCTCGCGGATGAGCACCTGCGCAAGGGCAACGCGGTGGCGTTCCCCTTCAGAGAGCTGGGCCGGCATCCGTTCAAGGATCTCCTTGCTCTTCTCCTCGGTGAACCCGGCCATACGGAGCGTGACTAAGGCTTTTCGCATGGCAAGCTCCTTGGGGAACTCAAGGCCTATGGCATCCGTGAGGTTATCGAGCACGGTCCGGTGGGGGAAGAGGTCATACTCTTGGTGGAGAAGGCCGATATAGCCGGTTGCCCTGCCCCGCTGGTCGATACCGGGCTTTGTCATATCGATCCACTCATCACCGATCCGTACGTTCATCTCGCCGCTTGTCGGCTCAATCAGACCCGCGATAATGCCTGAGAGGGTGGTCTTTCCCGCGCCGCTCTTCCCAATGATACCGAAGATCTCCTTGGCTGAGACCTCGAACGAGACGCCGTTGACGGCCCTGACAACCCCGCGATCCACCGAGATGTAGCGCTTGATGAGATCGCGGGCAACAACGATATTGTCCCCGAGTTCCGCCTCTTCGAAGGTCTCGGTGTCATTGTAGCCCTTCATGAACTCTGTGATAACATCCCTGGGCGTCCCGATCTTTGCGATGCTGCCATTGACAAGGAGGATGGCGCGGTCGGCGACGTCCTCAATCACCTGCGAGAAGTGGGAGGTGACAACGATCCCCATGTTGTTCGTCTTTGCGGCGTTTGTGAGCATGGCGTGGACGATCTTTGCCGTACCGGGGTCGAGGGTGCCGGTGGGTTCGTCAGCAAAGAGCATGACCGGCTCCTTGGCCAGCTGCCGGGCGAGCACCACCCGCTGCTTCTCCCCTCCCGAAAGGTCCCGGGCGATATGCATCATACGGTGGGAGAGTTTCACCTGGTCGATGAGGTCTGCTGCCCGGTTGATGGCATTCTCGGGCGGGTAATTGATGTCATCGAGTGCATGGATGACGTTCTCGATGACCCGGTCGTCTCCGTAAAGGGCAAAGGTGCGCTGGAACATGATCGCAGTCCGGCGCATGACCCGGCGCTTGAGATCCTCGTTCTTCTCGTTCCAGAGGTCCACGTCAAGTTTTGCGAGCATTGCGCCGCAATGCGGGCATACCTTCCCGACAGAACTGACAACATCAAGATACTCGCAGGCGCCACAGGCTGCCATGTGATAGATGATCTTTCCGCTGGTTGGCGGCTGCTCCACGCCCCGGATGAGGTGCATCAGGACGGTCTTTCCCGCGCCGCTCCTGCCGATAATCCCGAGGATCTCGCCTTCGGCTATCTCAAAAGAGATTTTCTTGAGGACCTTCTCGCCATCAAAATCCATGCAGAGGTTCTCTACCGTAATCAATGGAGCCTTCATAATACCCTTGTATCTAATGTAGCAGAAGTCGCATATTACCTTTTATATGATGCACCGCAGGCGTCACGATCGCAAATGTGCGAAGAAGCATTGAGATCACGCACAATGTCAACCACCTCGCTCACGTTCCTGACAACATGGTCTGCTTCCTTGTACAGGTCTTCGGGCCGCTCACCGGGCTGCTGGATGGTGAGGATCGCGATATCCGCATTTCGCATGGCACAGAGATCGTTGATCCCGTCTCCCACCATCAGTACCTTGTCATATTCCTGCCGGAGGTCGTTTACAATCTGCGCCTTGACGGTCGGTGTTGCCACACCGTAGACCCGGTCGCGGGGAATGCCGAGATGGTCGGCCATCTTCTCGAGTTTTGTTACCCGGTCTCCCGATGCGATATACGTTGGCACGCCCATCCGGTGGAGGGCGCTTATCGCCTCTTTTGCCCCCTCAAACGGCCAGCCGCCGGCCGTGATGGTGAACTCGATGCCTCCCTGTGCCATATTGATGATGGCCCCGCTGTTGAGGGTGACCATCTCCTCTGCGCGACAGACACTCCAGACGTTCCGGATGCACTCCTGCAAGTCACCCACAAGGCAGCGCTTGTCGGTGTAGAGGATGTCCCCGATATCCTCCGCGGTGGTTACCTTCCGCGTACAGCTGATCCCAAAGTGAATCTCATTACGGACAAGGTAATCTGACATTAGCGTTCCGGGCGGGGTTGCGATAAGGTTCTTGGAATGGACCGGCAGCACGATGAGCACGCGGTCCGGGGAGCTGTACGTGAGCGTGGTGGTCTCGATACCGGGCAGGAGTTTCTTGTGGCAGATATCCTTTGCAACCCGGTAGGTATTCAGGAGTGTTCCGGCACTGTCAAAGACTACGGCAACGGACACAGGATCACCCGGGAGAACCTTATTTTAGGATTGGCGTTCACATTCAGTCACTGATTGCGATGATCGTATCTGAAACCGCAGACAAGATAAAGAAAATGGAGATCCGGGGTGCAGGCCGGATCGCCCGGGCTGCTGCCGGGGCGCTCCGGGACCATGCCGGCACCCTCAGAACCCCGTCGTATGCCGCGTTCCGGCAGGAGATGGAGATGGCAGCAGAGATGCTTGTTGCCACCCGGCCAACCGCGGTTTCGCTCCCGAACGCCGTGCATATTGTTATGGCAGGCCTTGAAGGGACAATGGACACAGAAGAGGCGCGGGCAGCCATTACCGGGCGGGCCGATCAGTTTATCAAATCTTCAGAGGACGCGGTTGAGAGGATAGCCGGGTTCGGCGCCCGCCATATCCGGGACGGGGATGTGATCCTCACCCACTGCAACTCGGAAGTGGCCCTCGGGTGTATCATTGAGGCGCACCGGAGCGGCAAGCAGATTGAGGTCTTTGCAACCGAAGTCCGGCCCCGGAACCAGGGGCATATCACGATCAAGACCCTGAACGATGCCGGGATCAAAACGAACTTCATCGTGGACTCGGCGGTGCGCTCGTTCATCAACGATGTCGACCTGGTCATTGTGGGTGCAGATGCGGTCACGGTCAATGGCGCCGTGGTGAACAAGATCGGCACTTCGCAGGTCGCCCATACGGCTGCCGAGGCGCGGGTGAATGTGCTCGTTGCCGCTGAGACCTACAAGTTCGCCCCCCGGACGGTCATCGGCGAACTGATCCAGATCGAGGAGCGGCCCGCAAGCGAGGTGCTGCCGGACGATATTGCCCGGACGCTTCCCCATGTCACAGTGCGCAACCCGGCGTTCGATGTCACACCCGCGGAGTTCATCGACCTGATCATCACCGAACAGGGTGCGATCCCCCCGCAGATGGCCTACATCATCATCCGCGAGTATCTCGGCTGGGATATTGCGGCGTTCCGGTGAGGTACGGAACCTCTGAATAGGTTTTTTTCATAGGAAAACGGCATTCAATTGCCACGAATCCCCTGACTTATTCAGGATTACTGGCATTACTGACAGAATGTGCATTTTATGACCGTCCCACGGGCAGTTGGCCGGCCCGTCGTTTACGGGCAGTCTCATATCACTCAATAAATAAATTATTGAAGAGACCACATTTACGCATGCAGGGAGACACCGCTGATACAATACCCGTTCCTTTTTCCAGAACCCGGATTGAGGAGCTTGAAACGAGATACCCGACACCGTTCCATATCTATGATGAAGAAGCAATCCGTGCTGGAGCACGCCGGCTTTACAAGGCATTCTCGTGGGTAACGGGTCCGGATGGTAAAGCAGGGGGGTTTAAGAATTTTTTTGCCGTCAAAGCCCTCCCAAACCCGTACATCCTTCGCGTCCTCAAAGAAGAGGGCATGGGTGCGGACTGCAGCTCGCTTCCTGAGCTTCTTCTTGCGGATGCGGTCGGGATACAGGGGGAGGATATCATGTTCACCTCCAACGACACCCCGGCGGAGGAGTTCGTGCAGGCGAAAAAACTGGGGGCGGTCATCAATCTCGATGATATCACCCATATCGACTTCCTGGAAAAGGCAGCAGGGATCCCCGATCTTGTCTGTTTCCGGTACAACCCCGGGGATGAATACAGTCACGGTAACCCGATTATCGGGAACCCGGGCGAAGCGAAGTACGGGCTTACGCACGACCAGATCCTCAAAGCGTACGAGATCGCCCGGCAGAAGGGCGCGAAACGGTTTGGGCTGCATGCCATGATAGTCTCCAACCAGCGCGAGGAGGAGATCCTTGCCGATGCCGCCCGTCTCCTGTTCAGCCTTGCCGTTGAGATCCATAAAAAGACCGGCATCCGGCTGGAGTTCATCAACCTCGGCGGAGGGATCGGTATTCCCTATGCACCGGCCGATCATCAGGTAAACATCGAAGACTATGCACGCAAAGTGCACGAGGTGTATAACGAGATCATCGTGGAAAATGGTCTTGCACCGATACGCATTGTCATGGAAAGCGGCAGGGCAGTGACCGGCCCGTACGGGTACCTGGTGTCACGCGTGCGCCATGTCACGAAAAAACACAGGGATTACGTTGGGCTGGATGCATGCATGGCAAACCTCATGCGCCCCGCACTCTATGGCGCCTATCATCACATTACCGTACTGGGAAAAGAAAATCTTCCCCTGGATCATGTGTATGATGTGACGGGCAGTTTGTGCGAGAACAATGATAAGTTTGCCGTAAAGCGGCCGCTTCCCAAAATTGAAAACAATGACATCCTGGTCATTCACAACACCGGGGCGCACGGCCACGCGATGGGGTTCAACTACAACGGTAAGCTCCGGTCAGCCGAGTTCCTGATGCAGGCCGGAGGAACGTTCAAACTCATCAGGAGAGCTGAGACGATAAATGATTATTTTGCCACCCTGGACTATGAAGGGTCGGACTTCTCTGGTTTTGCCCGGAAGAAAACACCCTCTGCCATCCTCCCCCAATAAGCAAAACACAATTCAGGTTATGGTAAAATCCATCGGATCTCTTTTTTGTGCACGAGTGTTACAAACCCAACCTGCGACCCGGCTCTTGCCCCCCCGTGGTGAGATCGGCGTTCCGGAAACGTCTCTTTCCCGCATGCCCCGGTTGTGGCTTCTAAAAAAAAACCGATGCCTTTATGGAATGGCAAAACGCTCCTGAACTGTACGCAACACTGGAGGTTTGGGATATGGAAATCCCATTTGCAAAACTATACGAGAACGGCAATGACTTTATCGTAATCGATGAATGGGATCATATCGTCATTCCCGATGACATGAAGGCACAGTTTGCAGCGATCTACTGCGACCGGCGGTTCGGGATCGGGGCGGAGGGGGTCATCTACGTGATGAAATCGCAAAAATGCGATCTCCGGATGCGCTTTTTCCAGCCGGACGAGAGCGAGGCCGAGATGTGCGGGAACGGGATCCGCTGCCTTGCCAGGTTCGCGTACGATTCAGGATATGCCAAAGAGTCCTGCACGGTTGAGACCCCTGCCGGTGAGATAGGGATGTCAATGGGTTACACGGACGACGACTTCCTTGCCACCATCACCCTGACCGCCCCGCAGTTTGACCGCAGCGAGATCCCGGCAACCGGAAAGGGCGAGTACAAGGAGAAGATCGCCGGATACGAAGTCCATGCGGTAAATACCGGTGTCCCCCACGCGGTCATCATCGTTGATTCGGTGGATGCGGTTGATCTCGCGACCATTGCCCCGAAGATCCGGCACCACAAATCCTTTAAAAAAGGAACGAACG
>DUHF01000068.1:10200-12027 GCA_013331015.1 Methanoregula sp. | reverse complement strand
GACTCTTTCCGGAACGCGTGAGCTGCTCCTCGGCATAATCCCGCAGCGAAAAGCCGAAGCGGGGGACTGCCGGTTCGGCATCTTTTGGTCTCTTCTTTACCGTGGCCATCAGGCTCCCTGCCTCACGGGGTTACCGTTCCGTTTTGCTTTTTTTTTAACCGCACGCTCTTCCAGGGCAAGCAGGATAAGCTGCGTGGCACCCGCCTCACCACAGATCCGGCGGGCGTTCAACAACAGGCTTTTCCGCCCGATGCCGGGGAAATCATGCTCAACGGAAAAATTCTCAAACGCGGAGTTCTTGGGAAGCACCGTCTCCAGCAGGAGATGGAGTTTGGCAATATCCCACTCCCCGCCCCCGAGCGTAAAGAGCGTCCGCCCCTCCGTCTCTTCCGGGATTACCTTAAACATCCGGTAAAAGGCCCGGCTTGCCGAGATCACCTCAAAGGCACCATTGAGGACAATGAGCGGTTCCCGCACCGTGTCCACGATACTTTCGGCGTACTCGCGGGCGATTTTTATCTGGGCCTCGACCGCTTTGAGTGCGGTGATATCGGTGAATGTCAGCACCACGCCGTCGATCACGTTCTCCAGCGTGCGGTACGGCAGGATCCGGGCAAGGAACCATTCATGGTTTGTGGTCTGCACCTGCCGTTCCAGGGGGATGAGCGAGTCCAGCACGGCCGCGGCATCGGCGATGAGATCCGCATCCATTACAAGCGGCCGGATGTCGGCAAGCGGCCGGCCCGTGTCCGCTGCCGCAAGCCGGAACACCCGGGTAGCATCGCGCGTGAACCGCCGGATGGCGAGCCGGTCATCCAGAAATATCGTGCCGATATTGACGTTATCGAGCAGGTTCTTCATGTCGTTCCTGATGCCGGTGAGCTGCTCGATCTTGGCCTGCAGCTCTGCGTTCACCGTCACGATCTCCTCATTGACCGACTGGAGTTCCTCTTTCGAGGTCTCGAGTTCCTCGTTTGTGGACTGGAGCTCCTCGTTTGTTGACTGGAGTTCTTCGTTTGTGGACTTGAGTTCCTCGTTTGCTGCCTGCATCTCCTCGATGGTGGCCTGCAGGTTCTCCTTGGTGAACGCCAGTTCCTGCTCCAGTTCCTCCACGCGTTTTGACTCCTCGCTTGTGGTGCCGCGTTTCGCCCGCACGTGCGGTTTTTTGGAGGACTCCGGCACGTCAAGGAAACTGATGAGCAGCAGACCCTCCGCTGCGTCCGGGTCAGCAAGGGGCCGGACCATGAGGTCAATCCCATGCATGCCGCCGTTGGTTTTAACCTGCAGGTCTTTGATGATACCGGGTTTTTTCCAGGCGGCTGCGTTCTGGATGGCCAGCCGTAACTCCGGCGCAAGTCCCTCGCGTGCCATATCAATGACGCTGGTGCTGATCTGCCCCGGTGCCGGCTTGAGGTACTTGCCGGTATCGCCGTGGACATAGAGGATGTTGCCCGCATTGTCGGTGATGACGGACGGGGGTGCAAAGGACTGGAGGAGCACGCGCCGGGTGAGTTCGGCAAAGTTTTTCTTCTCCTTCATGGCCAAAGCCCCCCTGCCCGAATCCTTTTCTGGGAGATCGCCAGCCCACGAGAAGCGCCGGGCAACCAGTGTCCTCGTCGATGATGACGAGGGTTTGACCGCGTAGATCCGCCACTTTTTGTCCAGTGACATGAAGAGGTCCAAAAAATTCCCGATGCTTTCAGACGGGCTCAAAAAGAGGATCCCGTCCGGTTTGAGCGCATAATGAAATGCCGGGATAACCTGGTTCTGGAGTTCAGGCTCAAGGTAGATCAGGAGGTTCCGGCAACTGATCAGGTCCATTTTTGT
>DUHF01000068.1:0-10155 GCA_013331015.1 Methanoregula sp. | reverse complement strand
CGGGTAAAGAACCGCAAGAGCCGGTCGGCAGAGACATCGATGGAGATGTTTTGGGGATACCATCCTGCCCGCGCCGTTGCGATTGCATCGTCATCGATATCCGTTGCATAGATCTGGAGCCGGAACTCCTGCTTTGTCTCTTCCATGTACTCGAGGAAGAGCATGGCAAGCGAGTAGGCTTCTTCCCCGGATGCGCAGCCGGGCACCCAGATCCGGAAGGTGTAGTGCTCCGGTTTGTTCAAAAACAGCCGGGACAGGGCTTCCCGGCCGAGCGCCTCAAACGCGTCCCGGTCCCGGAAGAAACTGGTCACGTTGATGAGCAGTTCCGTAAAAAGGATGCGGACTTCAGAGGCGTTCTCCGCAAGGTACCGGGCATAGGCGTCCATGTCGTTAAGGTTATGCACGGCCATCCGCCGTTCTATCCGGCGCCGGATCGTGCTCTGCTTGTAGTGGGAGAAGTCGTTGCCGGTCCTTGTCCGCAGGAGCATCGTGATGCGACGGAGAGCGTTCAATTCCGTCCGGACCTGCGGTGCGGGTGGGATGCCGGTGTCCGCAATGGTCCTGACATACGCGATGAGCTGCCCGGGGATTTTGTCGACCGGCAGCACGTAGGTGGCAAGGCCGGTCTGGACGGCGCTTGAGGGCATGCCGTCATATTTTGCCGTTTGGGGATCCTGCACAAAGGCGATCCCGCCCGCGCCGTGGATTGCCCGGAGCCCAAGGGTGCCGTCCGAACCGCTGCCGGAGAGGATGATGCAGATCGCCCGTTCGCCCAGATCCTCGGCAAGCGACCGGAAGAACGAGTCTATGGGAAGCCGCAACCCCCTCGACGGATCAGGGATGCTCAGGTTGAGCACGCCATGGAAGATCGTCATGTCCCTGCCCGGCGGGATGATGTAGACATGGTCGGGCTCGATCTGTGTCTGGTCCCCGGCCTCGTGGACGGGCATTGGGGTGTTCCGCTGGAGGATATCCGAGAGCATGCTCGCGTGGCCCGGGTCGAGGTGGGGGACGAGCACGAATGCCATGCCACTGTCGGAAGGCATGGTCTTGAAGAAGAGTTCGAATGCTTCCAGTCCGCCAGCGGATGCACCGATCCCGATGATGGGAAAGTTCCCCTGCGGGGCATGGCCGGGGGTTCTTTTCCCGGCAGCGGTCTTTCGGGTTTTTGGCATCTTTTTGTCCGGGCGGGGTCCGGGTTCGGTTTTTTTCATGGTTTCACAGTATCCAGGGCCCGGTTTGCGGGCGGGTGCCGGGTCGCCCAGCCCGGGCAATGATTCCGGTGCAGGACAACGGGGTTTGCATGGGGAGACGTGGTTGTCCTTTCTGATTGCACCGGGGCCCGGCAGGTTACCTCGCACGGTTGCATATATTAGTCTGGTGCGCCGGTATTTTCAGAATTGGGGTCTGCGGTCTTAATATTTGTGTTCTTAAAAGGGGGTATTTCATAATCCTGGTACCCGTTGCTGCACAGGTTTTTTTACGGCCCCTCCTGATATACAGGATCTTTTAGAGGGGGGGCCCTGCACCAGTATCTCCATGCAGGACTGATCGAAAAAAAACAGGGGGAGCCGGATAACAGCACAGGTCAGACTGCCACCGTTGCCACGATGGCTGCATGGTCTGAGGCCTCGGTACGCCGGCTCGTCACGGTCGGGTACCGCTCGCCCCGGGCCGTGTATACGCCGCGCCGCTCGATCCTTACCGAGGTGAGTTTCTTCCTGAGCGCATCGGAGACCACGATATAGTCGAGCTGGTCTTTTCCGGTCCGGTACGTGCCGCGTTCCCCGGCCGGGAGCTCCTCGTTCACGTTGTACATCCCGGTGTTTTCAAGAACCGGGGCGAGCGACGGGCTGGTTGAGGGAGAGTTGAAGTCGCCCGCAACCACCACGTATTCCTCGGAGAGATCATGGGAGTTGAGCAGTTCGCCAACCCGGGTGCTCTGGACGAGCCGGCGCCGGTTGCCCTGCGGGTCGTCTTTGGAACTGTAGCCCATGGACTTGAAGTGGTTGACGAGCAGGTGAAGGGGTCTGGTTCCGGGAAGGGCAAGGTTCACTTCAAGGCAATCGCGGGAGAAGAGTGGATAATTCTTCTCCGTGCGCTCGTGGACATGGCTCTGCATCCAGTTGATGGGAAGGCGCGACATCACGGCCAGGTTGATCCCCCGGCCATCGTTGCCCTGGATGGACATGATGTACGGGTACGGTTTCTTCCCGGCGGGCCGGAGAAATTTTTTGTTCAGGATATCGTTGTGGAACCCCTGGAGCGTGATCCGGTCTTCCACCTCGATCAGGGCGATGATATCCGCATCGAGATCAAAAATAACCCGTGCAACGTTATCGACTGCAGCATCATCGAGGGTCTCCTTTTCAAGGCTGACGTACCCAAGCCACTCCGCCGCACCCTTTGCGGAGGCTGCCTTGCCACGAATATCGTTGATGGTGGCAAACCCCGCAAGGGACCGGCTCAGGCGCCCGATCTCGGATTTGTCAAAGACCGGCTTTTTGAGTTCGGCTTTGAGGAGATCGACTTCGTGCAGGAGCTCCTTTGACTTTTCTTCGGTTTCTTCAAAGATGGCGGGCCTCGTAAAGAGGTTCTCGCAGTTGAAGGTGGCAATCGTGTATTCTTCTGGCATAACCGGCTCCCGGTCGGGTGCCGGACCCTGGCGGCCCGGCAACCATTCCGCATCTTTCCGGTGTATTTTTAAACGTATATATTTTTCATGCCATCCAGCATGAGTGGAGCAGCCCGGGGAATTGGCAGATTCCCCGGCACCCGGACCGTTCCGACAATGCCAAAAAAACTCCGGTCCGTACGGGAGACCTGAGCCTTACCGGCACGGTTATCCACAGCAAGACACATAAACCGGAGCATCCCCACTACATGAGCATGAGATACACGGCACGGCATATCCAGCGGTTCCTTGAGCAGGGGAAGATCGACCCCACCCTCTGGAAGAACCATTTCCCCGCGCTGCTGCCAACCCAGGTACCGGCCTGCGAAGAGTGCAGCGCGTTCAAAGACCGAACCTGCGCCGGCGGCAGGGACCCGGTAGAGTGCTTTTTGGCAAAGAAGCCGGACGCTGGTGAAGG
The DNA here is from genome assembly GCA_013331015.1 of Methanoregula sp. GTDB lineage: Archaea > Halobacteriota > Methanomicrobia > Methanomicrobiales > Methanospirillaceae > Methanoregula > Methanoregula sp11803u. The sequence continues at coordinate 7,063 of DUHF01000068.1, read as the reverse complement.
AGAGGAAAACCGCAGGAAGAAGCGCGACCCGATGCTCGGTCTCGGGGCCAGGGGGCCGCGGATGACGAGCACGGTACGGCCAAAAGACCAGTCAAAGATGTAAATAAAAAAAATACGCTATTTTTTAATCATCCATCTCTTCATCGAACTGCGGCCAGACGTACTCGTCATTGACGGGGTCCTGCCAGTCATCGTCCTGCACCCGCAGGTCGCGCAGCGGATCCTCATCGGCACCGGCCCGAACCCACTCCTTGTTCCTGCCGCCCCGGACAGCCGGCCCGGCAGGTGTGTTGCCCGCCTTGCTGCCAGCCCGGCCCTTTCCACCTCGCACCATCCTCACCTCACCTCCGTTCCGCTCATCTTCCGGAAAATAAAAAATCAATCCTGTTATAGGGATAAAAAGATTTGCACCGCGCACAGGAAAAAAAGGATTGGGGTGATTCCAGCCCGGGGCCGGAACCTTTTTAGGGTTTTCGCCCTGCAAGGACGAGCGTAACAAAACAGAGCGCGCCGAACGCGGCGGCAGCGGTTAACGGGGCCTTCGTAGTCGGGGCCGGTGCAGCCGGGGCGGAAGTCTCTGCCGGTATGGTATCCTGCGGCGTAAACCCTATCGGGGGCACGACATTCACCAAAAAGACCGACAGGGGCTGTGGGCCGGTCATGCCGTATACTCCTGATGCACAGGTCGTTGACGGGGCTTCGCCGTGCACGAATGTGACCGCGATGGCCGAACCGTCGTTACGCCCATTATACTCAAGAGAATACCGGGGCGGGAGGACTTTTGAGAAGACAACAGTACCGCTGCTCTTCACTTTCACCTCTGCCGATACCGCAGTACAGGTGGTACCGGAACAGGTTGTGCAGTCGGGAGTCGTGGCGATATCAAGCGCATAATCGCCAACAAACGGGGTCTGGATCGTGCCCGGGTCGCCCACGAGATCGGTCACGTACTCTTCGTTCGGGCCGGGGCCATAGAGTTTTGCAAGCGTGATCCAGTTCCCGCCAACACCCCCAAGGCTTGTCGCAACAACGGTATCCCCCACCTTGAAGACGGTGAATGCACCGCTGTCGGGCACGGCGCCGGTCACCGGCACGCTGTCGATAGGCGTGAACGTGCAGACCGGGCTCCCGCCGGCCGGATAATCGCAGCCGTACCGGGCCGGGTTCTCAATGGTCAGGGTGTTCATCTCACGATCGAGCGCAGATACCGTACCCTTCAGCGTGACTTCCTGGATGACTGCCAATGCCGGAAGTACGCACAGGCACAGGGACGCAACAAGGATTAAAAGGAAAAAATTCCGGTTCATTTGTTATGACCTCCTCTCTGATAATAACGAGTGCCCCCGGGAGGCATTAAAGGATCGCCCACCGCCACCCTTTTTCTCCTGCCCAATTAAACCCATGTACCATGCAGGTGACATTCCTTGGGACCAACGGCTGGTTCGACACCTCGACCGGCAACACCGTCTCCATCCTCATCCAGGCAGCGGAGTACGACATCATCTTCGATGCCGGCAACGGGATCGCAAAGGCCGACCGGTATATCTCGCAGGAGAAACCGGTATACCTCTTCATCTCCCACTTCCACATCGATCATATCGCGGGGCTCCACACGCTCGTCAAACTCCGGTTAACGCAGGGCCTGAAGATCTATACCCTGCCGGGCGGCGCAGCTCTCCTCCGGACCTTCTGCGGCGAGCCGTTCACCGTCCCGCTCGCATCGCTCCCGTACCCGGTACAGGTTGCCGAACTATCAGAGGGCGTCCACAACCTCCCGTTCACCGTGGAGTGCCGGCCGCTCGTCCACCCGGCCCCCTGCTATGGCTACCGGGTGGAGATTGACGGAAAGGTCATCGCGTTCTGCACGGACACGGGGGTCTGCGACAATGCCGCCATCCTTGCCCGGAACTCCGACCTGTTCATCACGGAATGCTCCTTGAAGCCCGGCGAGGAGAGCCCCGGCTGGCCGCACTTAAACCCGCAGGACGCCATCGGGATCGCACAGCGGGCACATGCAAAGCGCCTTGCTCTCGTCCACTTTGGGGCGGAGGTATACAAAACACTCGATGAACGGGTTGCCGTGCAGGACGAGTTTACCGCGATCTCGCCCGGGCTCATCGCGGCAACCGACGGGCTGACCGTGGAGATTTAGGGGCTGGCACAAAGCACCGCAGACGAGGGTTTCACCCCGCCACAGCAGACCGGTTATTCCAGTTTGTCGCTGAACCGGAACGCACCCTTTGGCACGGATATCCCGAACCGTGCACCCTTCCCTTCCTCGCCGGATTCATGAATACCGATACCGGTCATCCCGAGGATCTCCCGGGAAAGGAAGAGGCCAAGACCGGTATGGCGGTAATATTTCCGGTTGAAGATGTTCTCCTTATCGGCGGGCGGGATACCATTCCCATCATCCTCATAAACGATGAGCAGGCTTTCCTCCGACTCCTGGCAGGAGAACGTGATCCGGGTGACCTTCTCCCCGTGCCGCAGGGTATTCTCGACAAGGTTGTAAAAAACCTTCTCAAGGAGCGGGTCGGCATAGATGAACAGACCATCGATATGCACCGTCACGGTAAACGGGAGGGGGAGCAGGTGACGGATCGCCAGTTCAACGGTCTTTGCCACATCCTGCCATTGTGGTGAGTGGACGCCGATATTCTCGTAGTCCCGGGTGAAACTGATCTGGTGCTCAATGGCTCCTGCCGCTGACTCCTCTTTTGCAATATACGTCAGGAGTTTTTCATCCGTAACATTCTTCTTTACCTGGAAGAGGTACCCGCGCAGGATCGAGAGCTGGTTGAGGATATCGTGGCGCGTGATGCTGGAGAGGATGGTGAGTTTTTTTATGAGCTGCCGGAGGGCTCTTTCCGCATGCTTTCGTTCGGTGATGTCAATGGCAACCCCACGGAATCCCTTCAGGGACCCTGCCGGGGCAGTCAGCCGTGCCGGGCGGATATCGAGGAAGACGATACGCCCGTCCCGGTGACGGGCAGGAACCTCAAGGGAGATCATTTCATTGTCCGAAGCGATCAACTGCGCCAGTTTCCGGATAGATGCATCTCTCTCCTCTTCAGGGACCAGGTCCGTTATGTATCGTCCGATCGTCTCTTCCGGGGTATACCCAAGGATGCTCGTGATGGTCGGGCTCAGGTACAGGAATTTTCCTTCTGCGTCCAGTTCCCAGATCAGGTTCGGCGAACTCTCGACGATCGACCGGAACTTCTCTTCGCTCTCCAACAGGTCGGCCTGGTTCTTTTCGATCTGGTCGAGCAGGGCGTTCATGGCACCTGCAAGGCGCGAGAGTTCATCGCTGCCACCGGCCCGGATCCGGGTAACGTCACCGGTCTTGCTGGTGATGGCCGCGATGTCCGCGTTGATGGCGTTCATACGGGCAAAGACTCCCCCATCAAGGGCGATGATGCCGAGGATCCCCACCACGAGGATGATGGCGAGCTGGAGCAGGATGAAGGTGAGGATGGTCTCCTTGCCCTGCTGGTAGATGCTGCGGGGTGTCACGATGGTCAGGAGGATGGCATCGTTACCGTAAATGTCCCGGATAACCGTCTGTCCTTCCACCAGCTCATCGTTAATCGGGCGGACCAGGATCGCCTCTTTTCCACTTCCCGGAAGCAGGGCGGGATCGGACGGCCGGACCGTGGACGGGTCGAACGGCCCAACCGAGACGGCGGGCACAGTCCCGTCATTTGTGCGGAGAATATCCGTATCGGCAACGCTGCGTCCGATGATCACCATGCCTTCGGCTGGCCCGGAGTAGTCGCTTTTGAGGACCGGGTACGAACTTACGATGACCGGGCCTTCGGGCAGGCTGAGGAATCCCGAGACCCCGGTCATCCCTCCGAGGGTGCGCGACAGGATTTCGCCCGTTCCGAGTTCTGCAACCAGTGCGGGGCTGACCGGCTCTGCGGTGCCATTGACAAGGTCGTACCCGTCCGCGTAGAGGATCGTGCCCTCTTCGTCCGTGATGATGATGAAACCGGCCCGGAGGGTCTCAAAGGTTGCAGCGACAAGGTTCACTTCAGCAAAATCCGGTTTTTCGCCCCGCGCAAAAGCGTAGGTGTCATCCCACGCCCCCCAGTCGGGGGCATTGGCTTCAAGGCTCCGGATCTCTCCTTCCAGATTTTTCAGGACAAGGCTGACATCGGTACGGACATAGGTGGACTCTAAGGTCTGGTAATTTCCCAAAATCACCAGGACCGGCAGGGAGGCAAGAACGACCATGGTGGCGATGATGATGATGAAAAAGCCAAAGAGCACTTTCCTGCGCAGGTCCATTGTTGTGTCCTCACTTCTCAGGATACCATCTGCATGACGGTATTTATTCTCAACCCTTCCCGGAAAAACTGGGGGCAGGAAGCTGCTTTTTCCCCCGTACCGGGAACCGGTTCACGCAATACCGCTGCCTGCACTGGCGAAATGGTGAATCGGTACTGCCGGCACAGGATAGACCGCAGCATCTCCCATACGCGCCGGTGCCTGCCGGGGCACCCCGGCCTTACACCAGGTTCGAGACCACGGACGAGTTCATCTCTTTTTCGTTCTTTTTCGCCGTGCTGAGGATGTTGAAGAACTGGTTGGCTTTCTGGTCGAAGTTCTCAAACATGGTGGCATAATCAGAAGAGGTCTTCCGGTCATCCGTAACGGCAAACCCGAGCCACCAGGGCTGATCCACCTCGACCGATCCACCGGGCGTGACCCGCACGACATCCATATAGCCGGTCTCGATGAAGCCGAGCAGCCGGGCTTTGCGGGAGAAGGAGAGGCTCACCGCATCGTCGTCAACGGTCATCTCCGCAAAGGCCGGGTCTGCCTGCCGCACCTCCTGGGTGAACCGGTCGATCTCCTCATCACGGGAGATCGCCACGTCATCAAAGGCATCGCCCGCAGGGGAAGGCACGCCTTCCACCGGGGATTGTCCGGTCTCTTCCGGTTCCGGGAGGCCATCATCCTCATATGACCGATCGAAGGGGTAGTGAGTCTCCTGAACTTCCGGTTCCTCCTCTTTGGGGAGGAGAGAGTTCTCAAAAAATTCATCGTCACCGGCCGGATCCGGTGTCACAATCAAGCCGGGGGGTTTTGTGGCGGGTTTTGCCACGGACGGGGTACTGGTTGTCCTGACCAGGAGCGGGGTTGGCTCTTTGGTGGGTCCCTGCATCAGGATCTCGAGGGTCTCGTTTGGGACCGGCGTCATCCGCTGGATCGCAGGGGAAGCGGCAACCGGTGCGGCAAGCACAGTCACCACGATGAGAAGAACGGCAAGAAGGATGAGCCATAACACGCGGCCCGCAGGTAACGGGAGCCCCGTTCCACCAGCCATAATCCCTCATCAGTTGGTGAGAGCATAAAGGTTGCCCGTGGACCAGGGCCCCCGCAAGCACCCGTTCAGATAAGGTACATGTCCTCGGCAGCCCGGGTCAGGTCGTCGCGGAACTGCGGGGCGGCGATGCTGATGATGGCAAGCGCCCGCTCGCGGGTGGATTTGCCTTTCAGGTCCACGATCCCGTACTCGGTTGCAAGGTAATGGGTGTCGGCCCGAGGGGTCGTGACCACCGCTCCCTGCGGCAGCTGCGGGACCACGCGGGAGATCGTCCCGCCCTTTGCGGTTGCATAGAACGCAAGGAACGACTTGCCGCCTTTCGAGGCAAACGCTCCCCGGACAAAATCGAGCTGGCCACCCGTTCCGGAAAAGGTCGCGCCTTCAAGGTGCTCGGCATTGGCCTGCCCGAGCAGGTCGACTTCCAGCACCGAGTTGATGGAGATCATCTTCGTGTTCTTGGCAATAACCGCCGGCGAGCAGACATGTGCAGCAGAATAACTCTCGATTGCCGGGTTGTCGTCCATGAAATCATACATCCGCCGGGTGCCTGCCGCGGTGGTGAAGACGTGCTTGTGCGGGTGGATCGATTTTTGTGCGCCGGTGGCCACGCCGTTTTCTATCAGGTCCACCATGCCTTCCGTGAACATCTCGGAGTGGATGCCGATGTCTGAATGGTTCATGAGGTAACGGGCAACCGCGTTTGGGACATTCCCGATCCCAAGCTGGATGGTGGCGCCGTCCGGGATCATCGACGAAATCGCCGGCCCGATAATATCGTCCTCGGGTTTTGCCGGGGATGGCGGCAGCTCCATTAAGGGCACGTGGTTCTCGACAACGGCGGTCACTTCAGAGAGGTGGATGAAGGAGTCGCCAAAGACCCGGGGCATGTTGCGGTTGACCTCAAGGATCAGTTTCTTGCAGGTCCGGGCCGCAGTGGAGAAGTAATCGTTTGCTGTCCCGAGGCTGAAGAAGCCGGCCTTGTCCATGGGGGAGACGGTTGCCATCGCAATATCGGTCTCCATGTAGTCCTCCACGAGCTGTGGGATCTGGTGGAGGTAACTGGGGACATGGTAGTTGAGGCCCACCTTCACCGAGTCACGGTCAGCAGCGGTGACAAACCACGAGTGGTGCTCGATGGTATCGGCAAGGTCGGGAGAGAGGACCGTGCGGGCGGCGGGATCGCGGGGGAGGAACGTGTACATCTTCAGGCCGCTCACCCCGCCGGCACGGGCCCGGTCGGCAATCGCGGCAAGCAGCGCCGGAGGCTGGGCAATACTCATGCCGTATATGACCGTGTCCCCGCTGGTGACGTGTTCCATGGCCTTTTCCGGAGTGGTGAGTTTGGTACTATACTGCTGCTCGTACGATTTCATCGCAGTGCTCCTGATGAAGAATAGCGGTTTTGAGGTTATATGGGTTGGGGGCGGCGGGAGGGGGATCTCCCGCGATAACCGGTGCTTGAAAAGAGCGGTTAATCGTTGATCTTTTTGAGCAGCCACGCCATGTTCTTGCCAAGCGTCTTCATCGTATTGAGCCCTTCCTCGTCGCCATTCACATCGCCCGGCGCAAGGCCGATTCCGATGTTCCAGTAGGAAGAGCCGGGCACCACCATCTGGCTGATGAAGAAGAAATGGTTCATGGTGTCAAAGGCATGGATTCCCCCGGCCCGGCGGACGGCAACCACCGATGCCCCGACTTTGCGCCGGAACATGTCCTGGTTGGCCT
>DUHF01000295.1 GCA_013331015.1 Methanoregula sp. | reverse complement strand
TGTCGCCGTTGATATTGACATAGAGCCCGCCGGGCGATGCGTACACGAGCGGGGGGATATTCTCCACGAAATAATCGTACAGCGTTGCGGGACTGATGGCATAGATCCCGTACCGGACGTATACTGCCCCGCGTTCGAGCTCTGCATCCCGCGCCCGTTCCCCGACAATGAGCGGGATGCCGCCCAGCAGGCGGGAGATGAGTTCGATGTCGAACGCCACCTCCTCGCTGACACTGTCGATATGGGAGACCACTTTAATCACGAGCAGGGTCTCATCGTTGCGGGCGATGAGGTCGAAACTCCGCGGGCGTAAGGTGAACCTCTCGGAGACATCGAATCCGGCCGTGATCATCACGCTCATGACCAGCTGGTGCTGGCGGTCCTGGGACATGTAGATACAAATGGATGGAGCGTGCCCATATATTAATATAGACATGCTGATCGGCATTGATGACACGGACTCGCCGCAGGGAATGTGCACCACCTACCTCGGGGCGGTGCTCGCCCGGAGGCTGATCCGTGAGCATATGCGGGTGCGCGAAGCCCGGCTCGTCCGGCTCAACCCGAACGTTACCTGGAAGACCCGGGGCAATGCTGCGGTGATGCTCGATGTCGGGGGCGACCCGGACCATTCGTTTACCATCGCGTGCGATCTCGTGGAGGAACTCGCTGACTTCTCCTGCGAGAACACGAATCCGGGAGTCGTTGTTGTGGACAGACGGCTCGATCCGGCCTTTTACCGGAAGGCGGTGACGGACTTCTGCACTATCGAAGAAGCGGTTGCCATCCTTGATGCAGCCGGTGCCCGGTACCGGGGATGGAAGAACCGGCGCGGACTCATCGGCGCAACCGCTGCGGTGGCAAGCGAGCTTTTGGATACGACCTCCGAGATTCTCGTGTACCGGCAGCCGGAGCGCTTCGGGACGCCACGCGAAGTTGACCGGCAGAGCCTGTTCGATGCAGAGGCCGCAACCTTCCCGCACACCTGGGACACCGTGGATACCGCTAACGATGTCGTGGTCTGCGTCCCGCATACCCCGGACCCGGTCCTCTTTGGCATCCGGGGCACAAGCCCGCGGTGGGTGATGGCAGCCCGGCAGATGATTGAATCGGAGCCGCCCGGCATCGAGCAGATCTGGGTGACAAACCAGGGAACGGATGCCCACCTGCTTTCGGGAAAGGCAGGGCACCTCAGCGAGCACCTTTCCTATGTTGTCCCGGGCACCGTTACCCGTGCACCTGAGACGAAGACCGGCGGCCATGTCTCGTTCACCATGAGTGATGGTGACCAGTCAGTACGGTGCATGGCGTACGAACCCACCAAGAACTTCCGGCAGATAGTCCGGCAGCTCCTGCCCGGTGATCGCGTGGTCGCGGCTGGCAGTTTCAAGAAGGGGAGCATCAACCTTGAGAAGATAAAGATCGAATCCCTGACAAAAGCAGAGACGATTCGCCCCCCGCTCTGCGCTGTATGCAACAAGCGGATGACCAGCGATGGCAAAGGCAAAGGGTACAAATGTAAAAAATGTGGTGCCCGGGCAGAGGCTCCGGCCGTGGAAGAGAGCCTGCGGAGCCTGATACCCGGATGGTACGAGGTTCCGCCAACTGCCCGGAGGCATCTTGCAAAACCCTTATGCCGGGGAATACCGGATTTTTAAGCGAGAGTCACCAGTTTACGGATGAACACCGTAATTTCCCGCACAGGAAAATTTACCGGGGCGGGAGAGGTGCCCCTGCTGTGCGGTGGCCGGGAAAAACCCTGGTTGGGGGAATACCAGGACCGTTCCCAGAAAACATGAGATTATTTTCCAGATTGCAAATCTATTTCTTGTCACGCTCTCATATCCTGATTACCTGAAATCAAGGTCACAAAAATGATCGCTGTCCTCTTTGTTGATGATGACCCCGCCATTGCAAAACTGTCCAGGTACCTGGCTGAGCATGAGGGCTCGTTTTCCCCGGATACCTGCACCTCGGCAGAGTCGGCACACCGACAACTGAAGAACCGGGTATACGATGCCATCATCACCGATATCCGGATGCCGGGGATGGACGGGATTGCATTCTTAAAGGAGGTCCGAAATCGCCATGGCGACATTCCGTTCATCCTGTTCACCAGCCCGGGGAAGGAGCAGGCGGTGATAGAAGCATTCAACCAGGGTGCAGATTACGCTATCCTGAAATGCGGTGATCCCCGGGAGCAGGCAGCGGGACTCGCCCGTGCGATCCAAAAGACTATCGAGAGAAAACGGGCCGCCCGGGAACTGCAAAGGAGCGAGGACCAGTTCCGCGGTATGGCCGAACGTTCTTCGGACCTGGTGTTTACCATCGACAAAACCATGAGCCCGACCTATGTCTCCCCATCGGCCAGAACGATCATCGGGTATGACCCGGACGAACTGGTGGGAAAGCCTGCGGGGTTTGCTGATGCAACGATCTTTTCCCAAAGCGGCCCGGTATTCTTCGATGGCGTTTGCGCGAACATGCGGGGAGAAGAGGTTGATATTTTTGAGACCACGCTTATAAAGAAAAACGGGGACGCGATACTGGTCGATGTGAAAGCGGTACCCATCATCCACGAGGGCGCTTTTGACGGGGCCCAGGTCATCATGCGGGACATCACCGGACGCGTCAGGGCCAAACAGGCACTCTATGAAAGCGAGAAGAAATACCGGGATCTGGTCGAGACCACCACCGACTGGATCTGGGAGACCGATCTTGAGGGCAGGCATACCTACAGTAATCCCGCGGTCCGGGATCTTCTTGGTTATTCGGTCGGTGAAATTCTCGGTACCAGCGCATTCCCCCTGATCCATCCGGATGATGCGGACCGGGTCAGGAAACTGATGACCGAATGTATCGGGATGAACGATCGCGGGCCATATACCCTGAATATCCGGTGGCTGAAAAAAGACGGCACTTCCCGGTTATTCGAAAGTGCCATTGTACCAATCACAGATGCAACGGGCAGGATCATTGGGTTTCGGGGCATGGATCGCGACATCACCGAACGGAGGCGGGCAGAAGAGGCCCTTCTTCTGGCAAACAAAA
>DUHF01000218.1:1237-2615 GCA_013331015.1 Methanoregula sp. | reverse complement strand
TCCTGCCAAAGGATCTCCCGCCCATACCGGGATTCGATCTCGCTGCCCTCAATATCCCTGCACGGGAAGTGGGCGGGGACTTTTACGATGTGTTTCCCATAAAGGACGCAAAGCATGCACTTGTCATGGCCGATGTTGCCGGAAAAGGGGTGCCGGCATCGCTCTTCATGGCCCTGTCCCGCACAGCAGTACGGATCGTTTCCCGCTGGGAACGGTCGGCTCAACGGGTAATGGACGGCTCCAACACGATCTTCATGGAGGACAGCGGGTCAACGAGTTTCGTGACGGTCTTTTATGCCATCCTTGACGGGCAGGAACGGACGCTGTCCTATGTGAACGCCGGCCACAACCCACCCCTGCTCCTGCATGCCGATGGAACCTTTGAGGAACTCGGGCCCACCGGCCCGGTTATCGGGCTTGTCGATGACCCCGGATATGAGGAGGGGCAGGTCCGGCTCAGGAAGGGCGATGTGCTGGTCATGTACACGGACGGGATCACCGAAGCCATCAATGTCCGCGAAGAGATGTTCTCGGACGAACGGTTGCGGGAGGTTGTCCGGGCATCGGCAGACCTCCCGGCATCCGCCATGGCTGGAGCGATCCGCGATGCGGTGCAGGCATTCTGCGGGGATGCTTCGCAATTCGATGACATGACTATTTTGGTGTTGAAGGTTACGTGAGAAGCTTTTCACCTCAACGGGTCCGGAACGGACGTATTTTTGTGGGTTGGCGGCGGTTTGGGATTGGAGGAATGTTTTTTTCATTGTATAAACGAGCATGAACCGGCAGGATTCATACCCAAAAAACGAAAATGCCCGGCAGGTAAAACAGACGTCCTCGCCCGTATCCTTACGCTCCTTATGGGGTTGGCAAGGCTTTCGATGTCGCGCAATGGTCCAGGGCTTGCGGAAGCGATAGTGTATCTTATGACATCTCTCGCGAGACCATCGGACGGGTTAATCGGGTTCAGCCGTTTCCATGGGAAATGAGAAATGAAAACCGTATTGAGGCTGCCGCGGGTGTATCCTGTCCGGGGTGGCGGCAGATATTGCAATAAACATACAAAAATTCTGGAAATGTTCGCCGATTATTATTTTCTTGGGAAAACCTTTGAAGTGATTATGGGGGCTGATGCCCCCATACCCCCAAAAGATGCTTGCCGCCGCCCCGTAGGGCGCCCCGCGGCGGCCTCAATTCCCTTTATGGGCTCTGTAGAAATCATTCCTAAAGCGTCCTTTTGTAGAATTGCGAGGGTGACCCCCTCTCTCCCCCAAAGGGGAGGCACCCCAGGGGGGCAAGCCCCCTTGACCCCCCATTACTGCTAAAATTTTTTCACATGTTTCCTCGTCAACGGCCATGCTCCACGGGGCGAGGGTCG
>DUHF01000218.1:0-1090 GCA_013331015.1 Methanoregula sp. | reverse complement strand
CTTGTACGGTAATCTGCCCCGCCGTTCCTCGTGAGGGGCCCTGAGGCGGGGGAGCATCCCTTTATCCAATACTCCCGATTTTCATCATTCGGGTGTGAACCGATATTGTTCATGCCTGTTTCTACAGAACACTTTTATGAAAACGATTCCTTATCGGAGCATCCCGTACGGGTAATACGGAGGCATCGCATGCGCCCCCACCCCCACGGGGGCAGGGCTGGTGCAGGGGGAAACAATTATCCGGATGGAGGAACACTACAGAGCAGAATTCCGGTCAGGAGAGGTACCGCTCCTCTCCTTCCTGCGCCCGGATCTCCCACACGCTGACCACCTCGTTATAGAAAGCAAACTTCGGGTTGTAGACGATCCCGTTTGCCCCCTCCTTCAGCCCGGCAGCCACATTTCCCCCCCTGAATGACCCGTTGAGATAGTCCGCGATCCCGGTGTACACCACCCGGTCCACCCGTTTGACGGCGGATGCCAGAACAATGTCCGGGCCCAGCGGCGACTGGTCGGTATCCGTGCCGATAATGTACCGCCCGGGCCCGTTCCGTGCAGCATCGAACCCCCCCATATTGGAAAAACCCGCGCACAGGTAGATCACGTCCGTCCCGTTCCGGTACATCCCCTCCGCGATCCGGCCTGCCTCAATAGGGTCGGTGAACCCTTCTGTTGAATGTTCCCGCACATAGGCGGATTCGATAATGATCGAGGAATTGACCGCACGGGCACCATCCCGGTAACCCACAAGGAAGAGATCCAGCACTTCCGATTGCGCCCCCATGAGGATCCCGACTCTTCCGGTCGCAGTTGCCGATGCTGCAAGGGCACCGGCAAGGTAACTGTCACCGTAGGATACGATCTCGTATGCCCTGATGTTATCAGAGCCGGTTTTCGGCTGGTCGATGGCAAGGAACCGGATATCTTTATGCTGCTCTGCGAGCTGCCGGTTGAGACCGGCATACTGGTAGCCGACCGTGATGATGAGGCCGGGCCGTTCTGGCCCGCGGGTGCTGTTCAGGAGCCCGGGGAGTGTAGCCAGATCGGCCGGCGTGAACTCCTTTGTGGTAAATGCCATATCCTTCTGCGC
>DUHF01000021.1 GCA_013331015.1 Methanoregula sp. | reverse complement strand
TACGGGGTGATCGATAAATGCATCCTCAAAGCCCTGCTTGGCGAGGATTCCCTGATACTGACCACGGAAAGCATGGTCGGCCGGGTTCAGGAACGGGTAGATGCGTACTGCAGGGAAAGCAGGATCTGTATCCCGGTCCGGCTCCTTGACACATTGGATAACCCGGCCCGTGATACCGATAATGGGGGTGTATGATGATCTCCATACCCCGCATCATCATTGCAGGAACCCACAGCGGTTGCGGAAAGACCACCATTGCCAGCGGCATCATGGCTGCCCTTACGGCACGGGGGATGAATGTTCAACCGTTCAAAGTGGGTCCGGACTTTATCGATCCCTCTCACCACACCCGGATCTGCAAGAGACCGTCCCGGAACCTTGACCCCTTCATGATGGGCGAGGACGGATGCCTTGAGACCTTTGCCCGGGCAACTGCCGGTGCCGACATCGCCGTAATTGAAGGCGTGATGGGCATGTATGACGGGATTGAGGGCACGGACAGCTGCAGCACAGCCCATGTTGCCCGGATTCTCAAAGCTCCGGTCATCCTTGTTTGTGATGTCAAAGGTATGTCGCGGAGCGTGCACGCTATCATTAAGGGATTTCAGACATTCGATCCCTCGATCCTCTTTGCCGGGGCAATTCTCAACCGTATCGGCAGCCCCCGGCACCGGGAGATGATCGAATCTGCCGGAAAAGTTCGCTCGTTTGGCTGGATCCCAAGGAGTGAGGGCATCGGGCTTGCCAGCCGTCATCTCGGGCTTGTTATGGCTCACGAGTCCGACTCCCTTGACACTTCCGGCAGGATTATTGAAGAGCATGGCGATGTTGATGGTATTATTGCCGCTGCAACGTCTGCACCACCCCTGGCCATCCCGCTCCGGCACATTATTGCCCAAGATCCCTCGATTACGATCGGTGTTGCACTTGACAACGCGTTCTGTTTTTATTACCGGGATAATCTTGACCATCTCCGGGACGCGGGAGCAGAACTGGTCTTTTTCAGCCCGCTTGTTGATCATCTCCCGCAGGTTGATGCAATCTATCTGGGTGGGGGGTATCCCGAACTCCACCTCCCGGCACTTGAGTCATCGCCTTGTACGCGGGAACTGAAGGCCGCGGTGGACAAGGGTCTTCCGGTGCTGGCAGAATGTGGCGGCCTGATGTACCTGGCCCGGGAGATCCGCGCTGAAAAGACCTACCGGATGACCGGCCTGCTGCCCGCTGATGCCGAGATGACAAAGAAGATCCAGGCGCTTGGCTATGTGAAAGGATCCATTGTTGCAAAAGGGTCGATCCTTCCAAAAGGCACGGGTATTACCGGTCACGAGTTTCATTACTCGCGCCTCCTGCCGGACCATGATGTACGGTTTGCAGTGAGACTTGAACGGGGGCGCGGTATCGAAAACGGTAACGACGGACTCATGGCCGGCACTGCGCAGGGAATGTATACGCATGCATATTTTTCAAAATCCCTTGCAGCCGGTATCGTCAAAGCCGCCGGACAGCCGGTAAAGGACTGATTTATTTTCCCGATTCTCCATACTTCAGGACATATAACTTTTTGATGGCAAACCACCCACCTGAATAGTGTATGGCAGCTATGCGCAGTGATGAGGTCAAGAAGGGATACCAGAGAGCACCAAACCGGTCGCTTCTCCGATCCCTGGGGGTTACAGACCGCGAGATGGATCTTCCGTTCATCGGGATTGCCAATGCCTATAACAACATTGTTCCCGGCCATATCCACCTCCGGCAGCTCACCGGAAAGGTCATGGAAGGGGTTGCTGCTGCCGGGGGAGTCCCATTCGAATTCGGGGTCATTGGTATCTGCGACGGTATCGCAATGGGACACGAAGGTATGCGGTATTCCCTCCCGTCCCGGGAGAATATTGCAGATTCCATCGAGCTGATGGTTCAGGCACACCGGTTTGACGGCCTTGTCTGTGTTGGTACCTGTGACAAGATCGTGCCGGGTATGCTAATGGCTGCAGCCCGCTGCAATATCCCAACAGTAGTCCTGACCGGGGGAGCCATGCTTTCCGGTCACCAGGATGGAAAAGACCTCTCGCTCATCGATATCTTTGAGGGGGTCGGAAAAGTTGCTGCCGGATCCATGAGCGAGAAAGCGCTCTGTGATCTGGAATGCTGCGCTATGCCCGGCTGCGGGAGCTGCCAGGGGCTCTACACGGCCAATACTATGGCGTGCATGACCGAGGCAATGGGCATGTCCCTGCCGCATTGTGCAGCAACGCCCGCTGTTGATGCCGGCAAACTCCGGCTTGCCCGTGAGAGCGGTGAAGCTATCGTCCCGCTCGTGAAAAAGGGAATAAAACCCCGGGATATCATCACGAAAAAGAGCCTGCGGAACGCTATCCGGGTGGATATGGCACTTGGCGGGTCCACCAATACGGTTCTTCACCTCATGGCTATTGCCACTGAGGCTGAGGTCCCGTTATCTCTCGATGACTTCAGCGAGCTTGCCGAAGTTATCCCGCACATCTGCTACATGCAGCCATCCGGCCCCCACTCGATGCAGACCCTGCACCGTGCCGGCGGGATTCCGGCCGTATTCCGGCAGCTGGAAAAGCATCTGGATAACTGCCCGACGGTTTTGGGAAAGAAAGTCTTTGATATTGCCAAATCCGCAATTATCAGGAACGAGGAAGTTATCCGGTCCCTGAAAAGACCCATCAATGCTGCCGGGGGGCTGCGGATAATAACCGGATCCCTTGCACCGGACGGGGCGGTTGTGAAGAGTGCCGGTGTACCAAAAGAGATGTGGAAACACACCGGCCCGGCGCGGGTATTTGATGGTGAAGAAGCCGGCATGAAGGCAATCCTTGGGCGGAAGATCAAGGAAGGCGATGTGGTTATCATACGGTATGAGGGACCACGCGGAGCACCAGGCATGCCGGAGATGCTCTCTCCCACCTCTGCCATCATGGGCCTGGGCTATAAAAAGGTCGTGCTTCTTACGGACGGCCGGTTCTCCGGGGGCACCCGGGGAGCCTGCATCGGGCATATTGCACCGGAAGCGGCAATTGGCGGACCCCTGGCATTTGTGAAAGATGGGGACACCATATCCATGGATCTCCAGAAAAAGACTCTTGACCTTAAAATTGCTGCAAAAGAACTTGCCCTCCGGAAGAAGGCATGGAAGCCACCGGTAAAAACCTTAACCGGTGTCCTTGCCCGGTACGCAAAGACCGTTGAGCAGGCAAACCGCGGTGCTGTGCAACGATAATTCTTTTTTTTAGTGCTTTTGGAAAACCGGAGTGAACCGGTCCGGTTCACAATGGAAGGGTGGAATTGACAGATCAGCCGGTGTTGAGATGAGTGTGTTTCAGCTCACGAACCCGTGATGGCGGGAGATAAAGCGCAATTCCCTGCAGGGTGTGAGGATTGCTGCCCCAACCCTCATATGGGGAAGTATAATTTTTAAGAGTGGAACATCCCGTATTGATTTTTGGGAAAAACGGAGTTTGGTTGTTCGATCAAAATTTGATAGCGAGTTATCTGGATTCAGTATTTCATTATTTTTGATTTTCTTCAGGATTGATATCCGATTTACTCTGATAATTGGGTAGTGGTTGATCTGGAAATGGGATTTTTATCGGGATCGTGATTGCGATTTCAAAATGAAAAACGCTGATCGATTCTGCGATCAAAATCGCTCATCGATTTTCATACGATAACCGGTTCCCGGTTGCTCAATGAAAAGCACAGAACGGATTCTAAAAAAAAAATTCCTGGTTGGCTGGAATGCCGGACCGGTCCGGCAGATCATATTTGAAAAATAATTCTGAATTACCATTTTTCCTTTAAAGAAAATAAAAAAAAGTGTTGAATGTTATGGTGATTAAGCACCAGCACTGTCGTACATCTGGCAGATGTAGCGGGAGCAGAAGAGCGTCCAGGGTGCAATGAGACACAGGTAAATGAGGATGCCAAGGATTGGTATCATCTGGATAATTGCAACGATGATCCCATAGATGATTGCAACAACGAAGAGGACAATCAGGGCAATAATGTAGGAGCCCCAGCCGATCTTCCCGATGGTTGCAAGGATTGCACTGAAATTGAATGCCTCCCCAATGCTCCCGGTACGGGCAAAGCGGACAACGCCAATGATCTCAAAGAGTGCAATGATAAATGCAAGGACAATAGCGACCAGCATACCGATAAGTGCGATACCGGCTCCAGCCATCATTGCGGTTGGGTCACCGGTCATTGCGGCTCCAAACCCAATAACCATCATAATTGCCATAACGATGATAATCGGGATAGCATAGATCAATGCCACAATGATATACTTGATACCGTCAATGAAGAGCGTGCCCCAGTCCGTAACTTCAGGTGCAGGTTTCTCTCCTCTCAGTACCTTCAGCGAATAACCCGCGAGCGGGATACCCAGAAGGATGGTGGCGATGATGAGCATCAGCCACTGGTTCCACTTACCTACAACAGCCTCCTTTGCATACTCAAAGGAGTCTCCAATCATGTTTCCAAAATCCATCTTCTTTTCACCACGTGGATACAATCAAATCTCAGAAACCATCCATGGCCCCATCAGCCACAAACGATTTAAATTAGCTATGACAACTTCGCAGAATATAAATTTATCTAAAATTACGGGTTAAATTTGAAAAATAGTGGTATTAATCAGTGCCTGAAGTACCGTACGCCCGTAAAAACCATTGCCATGTGCAGCCGGTTTGCAGCTTCGATAACTTCCTTGTCCCTGATTGACCCGCCGGGTTGCACAAGAGCCGTGGCACCGGCTTCTGCTGCAACCTCAAGCGTGTCCGGGAAGGGGAGGAATGCATCGGAGGCAACCGCAGAACCTTTAAGGGGAGCACAGGCCTTGGAAATTGCAATCTTTGCCGAGTCCACCCTGCTCATCTGGCCGGCACCAATACCGAGCGTCCGGTTCTGGTCAGCAAAGATGATGGTATTGCTCTTGGTGTGCTTGCAGACCTTCCAGGCAAGCTGGAGCGCTTTCATCTCGTCCGGCGTGGGATCGCGATCTGTGATAACTTCCCAGTGCTCCTGGTATGCAGGAGTTCTCTGGACAAGGACACCCCCATCAATGGTGCGGAGCTCGTCAGATACCGTTTTTTCAGGGAGGACAAGTACCCGCATATTGTCTTTCTTCTTCATGACTTCAAGCGCATCTTTTGAAAATGACGGGGCAACAAGGACTTCAACAAAGGTCTTGCAGATCTCTTCTGCAAGTTTTTGATCCACCTCGCGGTTGAAAGATACCACGGATCCGTAGGCGGAGGCCGGGTCCACCTCGCGGGCAGTGAGATACGCATCGAATATATCAGTTCCGGTAGCAACCCCGCAGGGGTTGTTGTGCTTCACGATGACCGCAGCCGGTTCATCGAATTCCCGTACAAGGCCGACACCGGCGTTCACGTCCAGGTAATTGTTGTAGGACATCTGCTTACCCTGGATGGGTTCTGTACCGGCAATCCCCTCCGTGCCATAGACGGCCGCCTGCTGGTGGGGATTCTCTCCATAGCGCAATGTCCGGCCCTGGCTGAACTGGACGGTGAACGTTTCCGCAAAGGACGAATCGAGCCCGTACAGGTGGTTACTGATTGCTGCATCATAGCTGGCAGTCCGGGCAAATGCTTTCTTTGCAAGCATCAGCCGGACTTCAGCCGTGATACCGTTTTTCCCAATGGCGTTTGTGATCATCGGGTAATCCGAAGGATCCACGACAACAGCCACATCCTTGTAATTCTTTGCTGCTGCGCGAATCATGGCCGGGCCACCGACATCGATGTACTCGATGAGCTCGTCAAGCGCCATCTTCTGTGCCGACATCTTCTCGAACGGGTAGAGGTTGACGACAAGGAGATCGATACGGTTGATGCCGTGCTTTACCATAACGGCATCATCGATCTGCCGCCGGCCCAATAACCCCCCGTGGACTTTTGGGTGGAGCGTCTTGACGCGTCCATCCATCATCTCGGGAAATCCCGTGTAACTGGAGACTTCCGTGAACCTGATACCCGCATCAGCAAGTGCCTTCCCGGTCCCCCCGGAACTCATGATGCTGTAATTCTGCCCTGCCAGATCTTTTGCAAGATCGATGATGCCGGTCTTGTCCCATACTGAAAGAAGTGCCCACTTCATGGATACTAGTTGGCAGAACAGGAGGAAAAAGGTATCCAGAATTTTTTTTGGTGACAATTTTCCGGTATTATTACAAAGTGTTTACCTTATGATATAGCATATGAACCCGGACCGGAGTTGAATTACCCGAAATTTTTTAGGGAATCTCCAATATATCGCTGATTTGAACTCCTATCCCTAAATCGGACCTGATGCGGGGGGCAACTCCCTGCAAACAACTAAAATATTATATAGAACTACAATACAACAGATATTGGAACATCGATTTGTGATGTCTTATGAGCGATGCAGAACGTAATCCGGAACAGAATGGAACCGGGACAAACACTACTGGAGAAAATTCTCCGGCAGAGGCTCCGGTTGTTGTCTCTGAACTGGAGGAACAGAAGAAAGCATTTGCCGATCTTAACGATCAACTTCTGCGGCTTGCAGCGGATTTTGACAATTTCAGGCGCCGCACGGCACAGGAGCGGGAATTCATCATTGCCCTGGCAAATGAACGTTTTGCAGTGGATCTTCTTGAAGTGATGGATAATTTCGACCGGGCTTTAAAGTCTGACGATGCGCATCTTCGCGAAGGTTTAACGCAGATCCGGCAATTGTTCAGCACCCATTTGCAACGTCACGGGATCACCCCCATTGACTCACTCAACAAACCCTTCAATCCCGGGGAACATGAAGCGATTGCACATGTTCCTTCAGACAAACCTGAAGGAACGGTCATCGATGAAGTCACGTGTGGGTATAAGATGCATGAAAAGATTATCAGGCACGCAAAAGTAGCCGTGTCAAAAGGAAATCAGAATTAACCGGAGGAAAATTATGGTAAAAGAGAAGGTTCTGGGAATCGATCTGGGAACAACCAATTCCTGCATGTCGATCATGGAAGCGGGAAAACCTATCGTGATTCCCAATTCTGAAGGAGCGAGGACTACTCCGTCCATTGTTGCATTCACAAAAGAGGGCGAACGCCTTGTGGGCAGCCTTGCAAAACGACAGGCAGTAACCAACCCCCAGCGCACCATCCAGTCTATCAAGCGGGATATGGGATCTGCCAGGAAAGTATCGATTGATGGCAAGGATCTCTCCCCGCAGGAAATTTCTGCAATGATCCTGCAGAAACTCAAGATCGATGCCGAGGCATACCTTGGAGAGAAGATCACAAAGGCAGTCGTTACTGTTCCGGCGTATTTCAACGATGCGCAGCGGCAGGCAACCAAGGACGCCGGCCAGATTGCCGGTCTTGAAGTTTTGCGTATCATCAACGAACCCACGGCAAGCGCTCTTGCATACGGGATCGACAAGGAGGCCGATGCCACGGTTCTTGTCTATGACCTTGGCGGCGGCACGTTCGATGTCTCGATCCTGACCCTTGGCGACGGTGTCTTCGAAGTCAAGTCAACGGCCGGCAACAACCACCTTGGCGGAGATGACTTCGACAAACTCGTGCAGGATTACTTAATCGAGGAATTCAAAAAGAAGGAAGGGATCGACTTAAGGAACGACCCCTATGCCATGCAGCGCCTTCGCGATGCAGCGGAGAACGCCAAGATCGAGCTCTCGCAGCGGCAGACCACCAATGTCAACCTTGCCTACATCACCACCGATGCAAGCGGCCCGAAGTTCTTAAACATCGACCTCACCCGCTCCAAGCTTGAGCAGCTCATCGGGGATCTTGTCGAATCCACCCTGGGCCCGGTCAAGCAGGCATTGAGCGATGCAAAACTTGAGCCAAAGGACATCGATCACGTTCTCCTTGTCGGAGGTTCCACCCGTGTCCCGCTTGTCCAGGAGGCCATCAGGAAACTTCTCGGCAAGGAACCTGACAAGGGCATCAACCCGGACGAGTGCGTAGCGCTCGGTGCCGGCATCCAGGGAGCGGTCCTGACTGGTGAGACCAAGGATATCGTTTTACTGGATGTCACCCCGCTTACGCTGGGTATCGAGACTCTTGGCGGAATTGCAACCAAGCTCATCGAACGCAACACCACGGTCCCCACCCGCAAAAGCCAGATCTTCTCAACTGCTGCGGATGGGCAGACCAGTGTCGAGATCCATGTCGTGCAGGGCGAGCGTGCCCTTGCCAAGGATAACTTCACCCTGGGCAAGTTCCAGTTGACCGGCATCCCGCCGGCGCCCCGGGGCATCCCCCAGATTGAGGTCACCTTCGACATTGATTCGAACGGTATCATCCATGTTTCGGCAAAGGATCTCGGTACCGGCAACCAGCAGGCAATCTCCATCAAGGGAGACAAGAAACTCTCTGAAGAGGATATCAAGAAGATGATGGATGCCGCAAA
>DUHF01000317.1 GCA_013331015.1 Methanoregula sp. | reverse complement strand
ACGATCCATTCGCGTTCAGGATCCTTTCTTGCGATCAGAAGGAAGAACGCGGCGATGAGTGGAAACAGGATGAGAAATATTAACAGCTGCGAGATATGCACCAGATACCCTCCCGGGAGGAATATTGGAATTTTGCATTATTAATCATATTGAATTGTGCGCGATCGGGTTGTGAAGAGTTCCCCGAATATTCAAAAACGGGCCAAAACCCACTTTTTTTCCCGAAAATGCACCAGACTGCACCAGAATGTGGCGCAAACCGGAAATGTCAAGATAAAAGTTTAATGTTCGAAAAAAGCACTAATGATCTCATAGGATGGGTTGCGGGAGGATTCCGGGACATTCCCGGGAACCGTTGCACCCTCCTTTGGTTCCGGTCTGGCAGGTGTCTGCCGATATCAGTATATTATACCTGATGTGTTACCAGGATCCTCTTTGAGTGGTACGATCTCGTGCGGTCAATTACGTTTCGTACCGTTCATTTGCAGGATTCATTCTGGCACAGCGGGGAGGTCATGGAATGATCGATCAAGTTCAAGTATTACTCATCGTTATTGGAATATGCGTCATCGCTCTGGCTCTTGCCGCACTCCTTACGCGTAATCTCCTCTCACAGGACGAGGGTACGCCCAAGATGCGCGAGGTCTCCGATGCGATCCGGGTGGGTGCGGAAGCATTCATCAAGCGCCAGTACTCGACTATCGCCGTGCTCACCATCGTGTTTGCCGTGGTGATCTATGCGGTGTATTACCTCACCGGACAGGGAGACCTTGCCCTTGCAACGGCAGCGGCGTTCATCGTTGGTGCTGCCTGCAGTGCCGTCGCCGGTGTCGTTGCCATGTGGATTGCGGTCAGGACCAATATCCGTACTGCAGCCGCAGCCCAGACCAGCGACGGGAAGGCACTTGACTTCTCGTTCCGCGGCGGGGCCATATCGGGTCTTATCATCACCTCGATGTCGCTTTTGGGTGTCTCTCTCACCTACATGGCGCTCGGTGCAGACCCCGTGCACACCCCGTTCGTTGTCATCGGGTTCGCCTTCGGTGCCTCGTTCGTGGCACTCTTTGCCCAGCTCGGTGGCGGTATCTACACGAAAGCTGCTGATGTCGGTGCAGACCTTGTCGGCAAGGTCGAGGCCGGTATCCCTGAAGACGATGTCCGGAACCCGGCCACCATCGCAGATCTTGTCGGCGATAACGTCGGTGACTGTGCTGGCCGTGGTGCTGACCTCTTCGAGTCCACCGCAGCCGAGAACATCGGTGCAATGATCCTCGGTGTCGCGCTCTTCCCGGTCTTTGGGATTTATGGTATCCTGTTCCCCCTCATCATGTGTGCGCTCGGTCTCCTTGCAAGCATGATCGGTATCCTCTCAGTCAAGGGTAAAGACGGGGCCGACCCGATGGACGCCATGAACCGCGGGTATTATATCACCGCTATCATCTCGGCGATCTTCCTCACGGGCGGGATCTATTATCTCTTCAGCTCATTCGTTACCGGCTGGATATACTTCGTCCTTGCAGGATTTGTCGGAATTGCACTCTCCGTTGCATTCCTCAGGGTCACCCTCTACTACACCGACCACCACTACCGGCCGGTAAAGGAGATCGCTGACGCTTCTGAAACCGGAGCGGCAACCAACATCATCACCGGGTTCTCGGTCGGTCTCGAGACCACCGCTGTTCCCGCAGTCCTTATCGGCGTCTCCCTCCTGCTCTCCTACTGGTTCGGAGAGATGACCGCAATCCCGAGCGGAGGCCTCTACGGTACTGCCGTTGCAACCATCGGTATGCTGATGGTCTGTGCCTACGTCCTCACCATGGACACCTTCGGCCCCATCGCCGACAATGCCGGCGGTATTGTTGAGATGAGCCAGGCTCCCGAAGAAGTCCGCAACCGCATGGACAAGCTCGATGCAGCCGGCAACACCACCAAGGCACTCACCAAGGGGTATGCCATCGGCAGTGCATCCCTTGCAGTATTCCTGCTCTTCAACGCCTACATGGCCGATATCGCCAAGCTCACCGGCAAGGCATTCGATGTCGTCAACCTGGCAAGCGTTGACGTCTTTGTCGGGGCACTCCTCGGCGCCATGCTCGTCTTCCTCTTTGCGAGCCTTGCCATCCGGGCAGTCTCCAAGACCGCACAGTCCGTGATCGATGCCGTCCGCATCCAGTTCAAGAACCCCGCCATCATGGCAGGCACCCAGAAGCCTGACTATGCAGCCGTCATTGATATCACGACCCAGGGTGCTCTCAGGAACATGGTTCTTCCGGGCCTCCTTGTGATCGCGTTCCCGGTTGTCATCGGGGTCACCATGAAGTATGAAGCCCTTGCCGGCTTCCTCATGGTCGCGACCATCACCGGTATCCTCCTTGCACTCATCCTCAACAACAGCGGCGGTGCATGGGACAATGCCAAGAAATTCATCGAGACCGGTGCCCACGGCGGCAAGGGCAGCGAAGCCCACAAGGCAGCCGTCATCGGTGACACGCTCGGCGACCCCTTCAAGGACACTGCCGGCCCGTCACTCCACGTGCTCATCAAGCTTCTCGCTACGCTGACGCTCGTGCTTGCACCGATCTTCATCTAACATCCCTTTTTTTCCTGCCGGGATACCGGTCAGTCATTTATCATCAAACACCCGATACTATCCATGGATCCCGGGGAACATTTTCTCATCATCAGCGCGGGCGACAATATCCATGCAACGTATCCCGCTCTTCTTGAGGAACTCCAGACCGTAACGCACACCATCGTCTTTGCGGAAAAAGAGATCTATACCAACTCATCCCGGGACGATGCACGGAAACGGATCTGGAAGTGCGACATCCGCAATGCGGTAGATGAGGTCAATGCCATCTCCCTGTCTTGTAACATCCCCTGTTCGCTGGTCAGTATCGATGGGGCAACCTTCGATGCCATCCGGGACCCGGTTCTTGGGATATTCAGCGATCATCCCCTGGCACGGTTCTCGTTTGACATCTCTGCCGGCCCAAAACGGCTCTCGCTGGGACTCTTCTCGATGGCGCTCTGGGTGGAGGGCGATTGTTATTACGCGTTTTCGAACTCCCCGCCCCGGCGGGTGCCGGTCCCGACCCTGCCCATGAAGTACCTGCCTGCCAACCCGCATTACCTCGTGATCCTGACAATCCTCTTCCGGGGGCAGGAGCACAAAAGGAAGACCTGCATGCTCATACCCGAAGAGACGCTCTTCTCAGAGACCCGGGCATGGCAGATCCCGGTCCGCAATCATGGGGAGGAACCTGACGGTCATGAACTCTCGTTTGAGGAGTTCTCCTCAATAATCGCAACCCTCACGGGCTGGAACCTTATCCAGAAGGAGGCCGGTACGGCAACCGGACAGGAAAAACTGTACCGTATCACCCCGGATGGCGAGCTGGCCCTCATTGTCTATTCAGCCCGCATAAAGAAGCGGGGCGTCTCCCCGGCACCCGGGCTCACGTGATTTATTCCGGGTGGCACCAGGAAAAAACAGTATCGGGCAGAAGAAAATACCGCTGGCGGGGCAAAATTTTAAAAAACCCGGCCTGCCGCGGGATTTACTGCCCTTTGAGGATCTGCTCATCATCGGTAATCCACTTCTCCAGCTTCCGGATGCCGGCCAGAATGTCCGTTATCCGGGCTTCCGTCTCTGCAAGCTGCGCTTTTGCCGAGGCAATCTTTGCAGGATCCTTACTGGTGGCCAGGAACGTGCGGATATGGTCCCTGCCGATCTGGAAGTTCTCAAGAGCGCTCCTTGCTTTTCTGAGACGCTCGTAATTGGCTCCAAGATTCATCCGGGCCCGGATGAGCGTCTCCGATCGCGGTTTTGGTTTTCCCGCACTCACCTGTCCCCATGCCATATCGTGAGTCTTGCGGATACGCTGGATGGTGTCAAAACAGGCCTTCTTGTGTTTTGCAATCATCTCGTACTTGAATTTCCCGAGCATGTCGCCGGCTTTTTTGAGCGCCTGCCCTCGTTCCACCAGATCATTGATACCCGCATCCGAAGCGCCGGGGGGGAGTGCTGCCTGGTTTGCAATCTGCAGGATCTCATCGAGATGCCCCTTTGATAATGATTCCATTGCCCCGTACCCGGCCTTCTGCTGCTCCTTTACTTCCCGGCAGAGGTCGTTGAACCGGTTCCAGAGAAGATCACGGTCGCTCTTTTGGAGCGGTTTGAGCTCTTTGAAGAGAGCCGTGATCTCTTTTGCCTGGTTCCAGAAGTCCTGGTACCTGGTCATGACCGGGAGGTTTTCCCGGATGGGACCGGCCAGTACAACCAGTTTTTTTAGCTTCCGGTCAAGGATCTCTGCATTGGCATGGGCTTTTGAAAGATACGGATCGTCTTTTGGATTCATAGTATATTCCAGGGTATCTGCATTACGGGATTGTTGTGTCTGTATCTGCCCGTTTTGGAATAAAATGATATCCGCTCTTTTGCACAGGATTCCAAAACAAAAAAAAGGCCGGGCAGGCCGGATTACCCGCCCGGTGCGGTTCACTTCGTCTGCATCAGGTCGACACAGACATCAGTGGCTATCCGGGAGTACCGCTTCGGGTTCTCATCGAACTGCTTTTTACACCAGTTGCAGCAGAAGTAATACTTCTCGTTCCTGTACATGGCGGTAAACTTTGCATCATCCTCATCAACGATTGCCAGACAGACAGGATCGGTTGCCATAAAAAGACCTCAGGATTCGTATGCAAACGTTCTGGCGGGATTCCTGATAATCTCTCCGATATGAGGTTATTGCCGGATTTTTTTTCTGGTTCAGGCCACTTCCGACAAAAAACGCCTCACCATATTCGGAATGGGGGAAAACCGTCTGCCTTGTAAAGGAAAGGGGCAGGCCGGCGGCACCAACAATATCTATAACCCGGCAACTTCATACTCATCGGTAAGGGATCGGTATGCCGGCACGGGTTCTTGTTGCCTATGCATCAAAGAAAGGATCGACTGCAGGGATTGCAAAGGCGATCGCAAAGGAACTGCAGGCCATGGGCCATGTGGCAATCGTTGCCGAGATGAAGGATGTTTCATCGCTGGAAGGGTATGATGCGCTCATCCTCGGTGCGCCCGTCTATACCGGAAGCGTGATGGGCGACCTGTCCGGATTCGTCTCACGGCACAGGGACGCGCTGGCACGGTTGCCGGTTGCTGCGTTCACCGCGGGGATCGCCCCGGTATACCCAAAGACCGGCGAGGTGAAGACCTTCACCGATCAGCTTGTTGCTGCGCTGCACCCCATATCGCCGGTTGCGGTAACGATGTTCTCCGGGACGCTTGACCCGAAACTGCTCTCCTTTTTCGAGCGGGGCCTCACCTCGCTTTTGCAAGTCCCGACCGGAGATTTCCGCAACTGGGACGCCATCGCTGCATGGACACGGGAGCTCACCCAAAAGATGGGGCTTGCAGCAAGCCCAAAGAATTAAGCACCGCAGGCGCAAGGTATGTCACAATGCCTCCTGAGATCAGGCCGGACTGTCCCTGCCCGAAAAAAACCTGCCCGCGCTATACCCTCTGCGACGAGTGCCGGGCAGTCCATGTGGCAAAGGGGGGGTTGCCATTCTGCGAGCGGCCAAAGCCCTCGCTCTGGAAACGGATTAAAAAGCTGCTCGGGATAAGAAAGTAGACCGGTGCCCGTGTTCGTGTACCGGTTTACCAAAAAATCCCGGATACGGTTTTTTCTCATTCAGCTGATTCGATTCGGGACATTGCCAAAAGAAGAGAGAGAAGATTATGCTTTCCTGCCGGCCCAGTTCGGCGGGCAGTCTGAGCAATAGTCAAGCCACTTGGTTCCGATCAGTTTCCCGGTCCAGGACTGGTTATCGGTTGCCATCGTCAGGTAGAATTTGCCGTCTGTACTCCCCTCTTCCGGTTCGCAGCCGCCGGTCTTCCAGGTGCCGACAAGCTGGTTCTTCTCAACCTTCCCCGTGACCGTGCCGGTGCAGACCGGGTCGGTGGCGAACGCTACGGTCCCGGTAACATCCCAGCAGGTCTGGGAGAGTTTCAAATCTGTTGCCGGAGGTGCGTTAATCCCGTTCCATGAGTCGGGTTCGCCTTCCTCTCCATCGGCAATGACCCGGATATCATGGTTGCCTGCATATCCCATCCAGCGGGTGTCCCAGGTTGCATCCCAAACGAGCTTGTCCGGGCATTCCGGGGTTGTTGAGAGTGCGGGGACGGCAGTCGTAACCGCTGCCTGTGGTGCGGCAGTTGCAGCAGGAGCAGCCGGGGTGATCGCGGGTTGGGACGAGGTGCAGCCTGCCGCCAGCAGGGCGATGCAGGCAAGTGCAAGCAGGAGAATTGTGCATCGTGAAAATTTCATAAAATTTGAGGGATGTTTACCTAAAAAAGGATGATGATTTGATCTTTATGGTTTTTTTCGTCAGTTATCGAAGGCTTCGCACCCGTCCTCGTGATAGCCATTTTCGTTCAGCCATCCGGCTACACAGTGCTCAACCTCACATTTCCCGTTCTCGTCCACCCCGTTGCAAACCGAATACCCGGCATTGGGGAGCTTGCAGACCCGGCCGCAGGTCCCGCAGTTGTTGTCATCAGCATTGAGATCGACCTCGCATCCGTCGTCAGGAATACCGTTACAGTCGGCCCATCCCTTATCACAGGAAATGATGTAACATTTTCCGCCCGCACACCCGTTCTCGGCATGGTGGAGGAGGCAGCCGTTCCGGCAGGAACCGCAATGCTTCACATCCGTCATCAGGTCAACGCAGTAATCGGTCGAGAAGACCCGGCACTGGGTGAGCCCCGCTCCGCAGGTACCGGATGATGACAGTGGAGCGCTCGTTGTGGTCACCACGGGTACCGGCTTTGTCGTCCGTGCCGGACAGGGCGTGTGCGTGGCTTCGGGTTGCCATGTGAAGCTGTCAACCGAGCAGTTGACACAATCGGGGGTCGGCGTGGGTTTCAGGAGATCGTTTGACTCAAACCACCCGCAGTACGTGTTGTAATAACAGGATGCATTGAACCAGGTACGGAAATCCGATGATGTCCTGATGAGGTTCTCATCATAATCGCAGGTAAACCCGGATGGTGCAGAGGTGGTAAGGGGCGGGTTCACTCCCAGGCATTGGTTGATGCATGCATCTGCACCGCCCGGTGAATTCTCAGAACACCCCGAGATACAGCAGACCTGCAGGCACTGTTCAGCACCCTGACCGGAGTTCCGGGTACAGATATCCATGCAGTCATGGTATTCTGCATCCATCATGTTCGATCCACCGCTGCCCGCAGTGGTGCTCTTCATACCTGAAGCAGATGTTGGGGATGGTGTTCCCCCGAAGTTCCCGACACCTGCTTTGGTCAGGATATCACCGGTACATCCGCATGAGAGGACAAGCATAACAGTGCAAAGGAGGGTCAGACCTGATATCAGATACTTCAACAGGATCACTATGTCTGTTGTCCGTGGGCTCATAATTTGAATATTGTTATTTTATTGTGCGGGAAGAATTCCGGCCGCCACCCGTTATTTTTACGAATATTCATATCATCACAGGAATAACTACCCATCCGTAGCTACTGGCTATAAACGGGGGAGCACCCCCGTTACGGGAGGGCAGGTATGTGGACACCGGACATCAGGACGATATTTCTCATCATCTGCCTTGTCAATGCCTTCCTGACCCTGATGCTGTATTCCTTCTGGAAGACCCAGAAGACGTATGACGGCTTCTTCATCTGGATGGCAAGCCTCCTCTGCCAGTCCGTTGCCTACTTCTTCCTCCTCCTGCGGGGCGAGATTCCCGATCTCTTCTCCATCATCATCGCCAACACGGTTGTAGTCCTCGCCCTTATGCTGCGTATCGACGGGATCCGGCGGTTCTTCCGGTCCAAACCGCTCACGGTCATCCACTACACCCTCCTGGTTATGGTCTTCCTTTCGTACTTCTGGTTCACGTACGTGACGGACTCCATCGTGCTGCGGGCGCTCATCACGACGCTCTTCATCACACCTGCGCTTCTCATCGCTGGTATCCTAGC
The DNA here is from genome assembly GCA_013331015.1 of Methanoregula sp. GTDB lineage: Archaea > Halobacteriota > Methanomicrobia > Methanomicrobiales > Methanospirillaceae > Methanoregula > Methanoregula sp11803u. The sequence continues at coordinate 13,713 of DUHF01000317.1, read as the reverse complement.
CGTAAGGCTCGGAGATAAAAAGACCCGGGTACTCCGCTACCTCTTTGCCGGGTCACTTGTTGCCCCTGCCTTCATCCTCATCGCAAGACTGATCTTCTGGCTTGTTGTCCCCCTGGATTACACCCTTTTTAGTGCCGACCTGCTCAACACCGCGTTCTTCCTGGTGGCGATCCTTGCCGATATCCTGGCAACAGGGTTCTTCCTGATGCTCCACATGGTCCGCTCGCAGAAGGAGCTGCGGCAGACAAATGACAAGCTGAACCTTCTCTCAAGCATCACCCGGCATGATATCAACAACCAGCTCGTTGCCCTCTCAGGATTCCTTGAACTGTCACGGCTGTCGATTGATGACAAAGAGAAGGGTTTTGAACTCATCGCAAGAGAGGAGCGGATCGTCAACACCATTGCCCACCAGATCCGCTTCACCGGGGATTATGAGAAGATGGGGATCGTTGAGCCGGCATGGCAGAACGTGGGTGCCGTTGTCCGGAAAGCGGCGGCTTCACTTCCCGTCCAGAACATCAAAATCAGGGTAGCACAACAGGATCTCGAGGTGTTTGCCGACCCCCTCCTCTTCAAGGTCTTCTACAACCTTATCGACAATACCTTAAAATACGGAGATGCCGGGTTATCAGAAATCTCGATCTCGTCATGTGAGACTCCCGCAGGACTCCGTCTCATTTTCGAGGACGATGGCGCCGGGATACCGGATCACGACAGGCGTCACCTGTTCGAGCGGGGTTATGGGAAGAACACCGGTCTTGGTCTCTTCCTGTCCCGCGAGATCCTGGCCATCACGGGCATCACCATTGTCGAGACCGGGGAGCCAGGGCAGGGGGCACGGTTTGAGATACTGGTACCCGAAGGGACGTACCGCTTCCAGGCCGTGTAAGCAGGTTTTTTTTAAAAGGATCCTAATCGATTCCCGCAACCCCTGACAGCTTCCCCCGGAACTGGCTCATGAACATGGTGTGATAGAACCCCTTCTTTCCCATCAGCTCGTCGTGGCTCCCGCGCTCGATGATCTCCCCCTTGTTGATGACAAGGATCGTGTCCGCGTGCCGGATCGTGGCAAGGCGGTGGGCGATGATGAACGAGGTTTTACCTTCCTGCAGTTTTAAGAGCCCGCCATTGATGAGCTTCTCCGTCCGGGTATCCACGTTGCTGGTCGCTTCGTCAAGGATCAGGAGCCGGGGGTTAGCCACCATGGCCCGGGCAATGGTGAGCATCTGGCGCTGGCCCTGCGAGAGGCTCCCTGCCCCGCCGTCAGAAAGGAAGGTCTGGTACCCGTCCGGCTGTGCCATGATGAACCCGTGAGCGCCCGCCTGCTCTGCCGCAGCGATGCACTCCTCATCGGTTGCGTCCCGCCGGGCATACCGCAGGTTCTCCATGATGGTGTCGGAGAAGAGGAACGGCACCTGCAACACCTGAGCGACCTGGATCCTGAGGGTATCCTGCTGCACAGACGCGATGTTCGTCCCGTCGATGCTGATCGCCCCCTTCTGGATATCGTAATACCGGGTCAGGATGTTGATGATGGTGCTCTTGCCGGCCCCCGTGGGCCCGCAGAGCCCGAAGACCTGCCCGGGCCCGGCATGGAACGAGTTGTCAGAGAGCACCGTCCTGCCCGGGACATAGGCGAAGTCGACATGGTCGAAGACAACGTCCCCGTGGAGTGGCGGCATCGCGGGAGCGCCGGGCGGGTCGGCCACCGCAGGCTCCTCGTCGAGGATCGAGAAGACCCGACCTGCCCCCGCAATGGCGTTGAGGAGCATGGAGTACGAGGTGAAGACATGAGCGAGCGGGCCGGTGATGCCCCGGGAGAGGCCGAGGAACGAGACCAGCAATCCGAGCTCGATCCTGCCGTGGATGACGAGAATCCCCCCGACTACCAGCAGCAGGACGGACTGAAGATTGGCAGTCGAGGTGGAGGCCGGCAGGGTGACGAGCGCTGTGAACGATGCCCGGCCGCCGGCCTGCGCCGCCTGTTTCGAGATCGCAGAGAACTCGTCCACGCTCCGGCCTTCCTGCATGAACGCCAGCACCACCTTCTGCCCCTCAATGTGCTCCTCAGCGTAGCCGTTCAGGCGGGAGAGGTGCTCCTGGAGCGATGTGAAGATAGGGCCCGAGATGTGGCTGACGATCCAGATGAAGACGAGCAGGGCAAAGAGGACGGTGTAGACAAGGAGGGTCAGCGAGAGGGAGAGCCAGAGCATGAACGCGGTGACGACGACAATGCTCACCACCGCCTGCATCACGTTCTGGAATGAGTTCGAAAAGAACTGGTCGATGACGTCGATGTCGCTCGTCACCCGGCTCATCAGCTCCCCGATGGGCTGGCGGTCGAAGAAGTTGAGCGAGAGGTCCTGCATGCGGGAGAAGAGGGAGGTCCGGAGATCGAAGAGGGCCTGCTGGCTCACCTTTGCAAAGATACGCTGGCCGAGCATCCCGCTGGCAAACATCAGGACGACAAAGACGAGCAGGAAGAGGACAGACTCCTCAAGTCCCGCCCGGTTGCCGGCCACGATCTCGTCGGTGGCTTTACCCATTATGACCGGGAGCACGGACTGGAAGACCGCCGAGAGGGCCATCAGGGTGACCGCGAGCCAGAACGAGAGCCGGTAGTGCGTGAGATAGCCAAGCAGCCTCCGCACCGCTCCCTGCGATAAGGCCATCAGGCAACCCCCCCGGCTCCTGCGATCCCGCCGAGCTGGGACGCGTAGATCTCCTGGTAATCGGGGCTTGTCCGGAGCAGTTCGGCATGCGTTCCCGAGGCAATGATTTGCCCCCCATCCATGATCAGGATCCGGTCGGCGGTGATGACGGAACTGATCCGCTGGGCGATGATGATCCGGGTGGTCACCTGCATCAGCTCCCCGATGGCGTCCTGGATCCCGGCCTCGGTGACAACATCGCAGGCGCTCGTGCTGTCGTCGAGGATAAGGATCTTCGGGCGCCGGGCGAGCGTCCGGGCAATGGCGAGCCGCTGGCGCTGGCCGCCGGAGAAGTTCTCGCCCCGCCGGGCAACGCGGCTATTGTACTGGTCCGGGATACTCTCTACAAACGCCTCTGCATCGGCTGCCTGTGCCGCGGCATGCATTGCGTCGTCGCTCATGCCCGGTGCCCCGTAGGCAACGGTGTCACGGACGGTGCCGGAGAAGAGGACGGGCTCCTGCTGGCAGACGCCGACCACGGTGCGGAGGGAATCAAGGGCGATCTCCCGCACATCGGTGCCGTCGATGGTGACCTTCCCTTCGGTCACGTCATAGAACCGGGGGATGAGCGAGACAAGGGTGGTCTTGCCCGACCCGGTCGACCCGAGGATGCCCACCGTCTCGCCCGGGTCGATCTCAAGGTTGATACCGGTAAGCACCGGCTTTGCTGCGGTGCCGTCCGGCAGGCGGTACCCGAACGAGACATGATCGAAGACCACCCGGCCCTTTGCCTGCGCCACATCGAACGGTGCCGGGCGTTCGGGCGGGTGGATCTCAGGGTCCGCGTCGAGCACCTCGAAGATCCGGTTCAGCGAGGCGTCTGCCGAGGAGACGAGCGGGAGGATGATCGAGAGGAGGTAGACCGGGATGAGGATGAAGATGAGGTACTGGGCTGCCGCGGTCACGTCCCCGATGTTCATACCGGTCCCGGCTATCGCCTGCATGCCGCCGGTGTAGTAGATGGCGGTGATCCCGAGGAAGAGGATGAGGGTGTTTGCCGGCGTGATGTAAGCGAGCATGTACTGGGGCACGGTTGCCGAAACGCGGAGATCTTCTGCAACCGAACGGAACCGCTGCTTCTCGTACTCCTGGTTGACAAATGCCTTGACGACACGGATCCCCGCAAGGGCTTCCCGGAGGGTATGGTTCACGGCATCGATCCGCTCGTCCTTGATGAGGTACTTTGGCTGGACGATCAGGAGATAGACGATGAGGAGGAGGAAGAGCGCGATGAGGATCCCGAAGGTGATCCCGAGCAGGGTGGGCATGGTGTGATAGATCAGCACAATTGTCCCGATGAGGAAGAAGGGCACGATGGGGAAGGTGAGGACGAGCTGGATGGTGGCGTTCTTGACCGTCAGGACATCGGTGGTGAGCCGGATCAAAAGGTCGCTTGACCGGAACCGGTCGATGTTGCCGTGGGAGAAGGTCTGGATCTTTGCGTACCCGGCAACCCTGAGGTGGTGGGCGGCATACTCGCCCGCCCAGACCGCGATCGCCGTGTTTGCCACAAATGCAAGACCGCAGATGATGGCGGCAAGGAGCATCCATTCGCCGTACTGGATGACGACACTGGTGTCCCCCGCGGTGATGCCGTCATTGATGAGGTTTGCGCTCAGCGTGGGGATGGCAAGCATCATGATGGTCAGGACGAGGCTGAGCAGGATGGAGATGCCAATCCAGATTTTATGCCCGGCAAAGTACGACCAGAGCCGGATGTAGTTCTGCAGGTTCATACACGCTTCTCCCTGTTCGGATAGTGTGTCATACCTGCGAGGAGGTGATATAATTAACGGGAATTTTACAATTCAAAAGGAGGACTATCTCCTGAACCAGGACCCGGGACCTACCCGGCAATCCCCGGAACTGCGTGGGGGATTGTCACTTTCACCCCACGTTTCCAGCGGTTTGATATCCCATAACACCTGAACGTTAAACTGAGTCCATCATGACACCGGAAGACCGCTTCATAACCCTTGATGTGGGTAACCTTGACCGCGAACATATCTGCTGCGCCTTTGCCGGCTCGAAAGCGGCTGCCGGGGTTGCAGGAAAGAAAGATTGGATCCGCGGGCAGCTGGACGACGGATTCATCTTCCGGAAACTCGATGCAAAGGCCAAGGTCTTCATCGAGTACACCATGGCGGAGAAAGCATGGGCCCCCATCTACGCACCGGGATATCTCGCCATCTCGTGCTTCTGGGTGTCGGGGAAGTACAAAGGGCACGGGTATGGCAGGAAACTTCTCGAATCCTGCGAGGCGGAGGCAGAGAACGGTGTCGTTGTTGTGTCGAGCGCAAAGAAGCGCCCGTTCATGGCCGACAAAAAGTTCTTTGAAAAATTCGGGTACGAAGTGTGTGATACGGCACCGCCGTACTTCGAGCTGCTGGTAAAGCGGATCAACAAGGATGCGCCACCCCCCCGGTTCACGAGCACGGCAAAGAGCCCATCCTGCGACGACAACGGCGGGGTTGTCGTGTACTTCACTCCCCAGTGCCCGTACAATGAGTATTACGTCAACGTTGCCGAGGCAGAGGTCATCGGGCGCCACGGGCTGCCATTTGAAGCGCGGGCGATAACCTCGCGGGAAGAGGCGCAGAACGCCCCGACGGCGTTTCCCCTCCATTCAGTCTTTTACCGGGGGAAACTTGTTACGCAGGAGTTTATCTACGATGACCGGGTCTTTGACCGGGTGATGGGGCCGGTGCTGAAGAAATGAGCCCTGATTTCGCACCAGCCGTCAGTTGCGGAACCCTCTTGCGGATGCAGGAAGAGAGAAAACGTTTCACAACCGATATTAACCACCGATTATAATTTTAAACCAGCATGAAAAGGGTTTTTATTTTTCTCATTATTCTCCTCATCAGTCCCTCCGTTACTGCCGATGGCATGATGTATGTCAGCGTGCCCCCGCAGGACAGCGACATGTGGACGGGGGAGGTTCTGGTGGCAAGGAGCAGCCAGGCAGTTCCCTCCGAAGGATATGAATGGAACCTCCAGCCCGAGGATCAGCAGCTCGCGGCAATCCATTACGAGGACGGCATGGAGAACCTCCTCCTGTCCATAACCATGGATGACAGCCTCACGGGTGGGCAGGCGGTCTGGATCTACCCCGTACCTTCAGCACCGGAAAAGGTGACCATCGATGTTGTCAAAGGCTACCCGGTCCTCAAAGGACGGGACGTGGATCTGGATGCATCCCGCGCCGCCCTCTCGGTCTCCGGCTGGATCATGGCGTATGCCACGGCACCTCCCGGCCTGATGTACGGGTACCCGTGCATGTTCTTCTTATCCGGGTTTGGTATGGCAGGATCACCGGGGACACAAGGGGCTTCGTGGGGCATGAACCATGCCGGAGACGGGCCGGTCACCGATCCGGACGCTATCACCATCCATTCGCGTATCGACCGGATGGGCATCACCTCCGAGCTCGTGACGGCAAAGACCACCGCGGCCCTCCACGACTACCTGAGGACAAAAGGCATGGACGATCCGGCAACCATGGCAGCTCCCCTTGACGGGTATATCGGGGAGGACTACTCGTTTGTCATCACCACGATCAGCAATGTTTCAGAGTTCAAAGCAGAGTCTGGAACCACCAGCACCCATATCCTCGGAAGCTTTGCCCGGTTCCCGACAGACCGGATCTACTTCCCCTTAAAACCTACAAGTGTATACGGCAGCCGGGAGGTCCCGGTGCTTCTCTATGTCACCGGGCATGTCAGCCCCGTCCTGTATGAGGGGATTCGGACCAACACCTCGACAACGTATTACACCCAGCCGTTGTATACCCCGCCATCGGATCTCGACGCGTTCTTCAACAGCAACCAGAATGCAGAACCACTTGACTATACCAAGATCCGGATCACGACGCCCTCCGACACATTTTCCGGAGACCTCTGGATAGACGAACGCCCGCCACTGGTCTTTGCAGTGAAAAAAGGTATCCTCGCCTTCCCGTGGCTCTGGGGTATTCTTTTCTTCCTTGCGCTGTCCCTTGCTTCGGCCCTTCTTGCCGGGGCACTCTGGTCCCGGAATGCGCCGGTCCCCCCGCGGACGCTTCTTGTCCTCGGCCTGATGAACTGCCTGACAATGATAGGGTTCATTGCTGCATCCCGGCTCCTGCTCAGAGAACGTGAGGGGAGGAGGAGATCGCATTTCGTCCTCGTCTACTACGCGGTTTTTGCTGTGCTTCTGACGGTGATTACCATGCTCCTTGCACCGGATACCCTGAGAATGATTGCCGGTACCTGGGCCTTTGCCGTTGCCGGGCCGATCGGGCTCCTCCTTTTAATCGCACCATCTCCAGGACCCGATCTTCTCATGGCCAGCACCCTTTGTGCCTTTGTTATCGTCCATATGGTACTGGTTGGTATGGTACTCTGGACACTCAGGGACTGGATCGATACTGGCCGCGGGAATCTCCTTCCGTTCATCCCGTGGCTTGAGCAACAACCGTGGGCAGATCCGGGCCGGGCCGCACTGGTACGAAAAGGCGCCCTCCTTGTTGCAGCCTGTTATTCGATAGTGTTGTCCTGTACCATTCTCATGAATGTGGTTATTGGATATCAAAGCCCACTCTCCCCGTTGAAGGAGTTGTGGAGCGACATCCTGAACATCATCATGTCGCCGCTGGGAATTTTCGGTGTCCTCTTCAGCATTTTGCTGCTCTGCTGGTCATATTTCGTCCTTGTCAACGGGACCACCCTGTTCCTTCTGATGCGGACGGACTGGTTGTTACGAAGGTTGAAGATCGATGAGCAGGGCCGGGAGGATTAGGCCGCCATGCCACCCCGGGAGCACATCCACATCATCACCGCGGGAACCGATATCTTCCCCGCGTACGTCCGGGCCCTCCGCGACCATGACGACATCACCGGCACGATCGTTATCGCCGACCAGCAATTTTATGCCTTCAGCTCCCGCGAAGACAAAGCGGTGCAGGCCGCACGGGAGCGGACACGGAATGCCGTCGCAAAGGTCCGGGCCCATGCCGCGGCGCTGAAGATCCCGGTCTCGTTTGCCTTTGTAAACCCACCCGTCATGGAGAATGCCCGCGATGCTCTTATCAGAATCCTGGAGGAGCACCCGGGCGCAACCCTGACGTTCGACCTCTCGGGCGGGCCAAAAGACCTCTGCATGGCCTTCTTCTCCCTCTCGCTCTGGATTGGGGCGAAGACCCGGTACAGCCTGCCGGGCCCGGGGGGAAGGGAAGAGCAGGCAGAGTTCGGGGTCCCGGGGATCACGGTCGCAAACATTGCGGCAAACAAAAACTATCTCCGGGTCCTCGAGTCCCTAGCGAGGCGGCCGGAGAAGGCGATGGAGGATCCGGTCACCGGCCTGTCCCGCTCGTACCTCTACAACCAGGTGACGGCGATGTACGTGCCGAAGAGAACACGCGGGGTAAAGACACGGGCAGGAACCCCAGGCACAGCGGGGAGGCCCGGACGCGTGACCATTGTGCAGCACGAGCTGTCGCAGGGCACCTTCTCCAACATCCTCAGGACCATGGCGGCAGGGGGGCTGATCCAAGAATGCCCCGGCCCGGACGCGGACCGGAAGCGGAGCCTGTACCGGATCACGGACGCGGGCAGCCTTGCTTTTCGGCTCGCACAGATCCAATCGGGACACCCGCGTGTAACATAACGATGCGCGAGTAGCATGTACATGCTACAGTAGCATACCGATGTTACAAAAAATCGGGCATGTTCACGACGGAGCGGTTGTGCGGGGGGGTGCCAAACGACCCTTCAGGCCGGACAAAAATTCCGGAAAAATTTTTTTGTCGCACGCGGACCCCTGCCAAAAAATTTTCAAACGCGATCGGCCGGCAGTGTTGGGAGCCGGTCCCGGAAGTGCCAGAAGACCAGCGCAAGGGCCACGTAGAAGACCGCGCAAAACCACCCGAACTCGCCCAGCATCGCCTGCCCTGATTCGGTTGTCGTAGTCAGCAGCGGGTAGAACTGCTGGATGAAGTAGTTCCAGAACCCGTGGAAGAGGATGGCAACCCAGACACTCCCTGAGGCAAGCCGGAGCCATGCAAGGATGATGCCCGCACCCATAACCGAAGGGATGAAGACCGCAAGCGAGTACCAGATCGAGCCGGCCCCGTGATAGGAGCCAAAGAGGATCATCGGGAAGTGCCAGGCTGTCCAGATAGCCGCCGATATGAGTGCAAGTTCTGTAAACCCCATGAACCGCGCAAGTTCCGGGACAAGGAAACCCCGCCAGCCGAACTCCTCGCCCGCAGCGGCAAAGAGGTTGAAGGCAATGGCAGAGAAGAAGACGGGGATGAACGCGACCGAGAACACGCTTCCCGCTCCTTCGGTGCTGAACGGGGCGATGCCGGTCAGCCACGCGGTGCCGAACATGACAAGGCCGGCCGCTACCGGAAGGAGGATTCCAACAGCAACCCATTTCGGGTTGCCAGGGCCAAGACCAAACCCGCTGAGGTTCCTCTGGAAGATGAGCCGGGTCGCAACCGCGGCAACCGTGGGTCCCCACATGGCACCCACCGCGTAAACGGTCAGGATGACCGCGTTCTCTTTTACCAGCGGGGTTGTTGCGGTCAGGTACCAGAATATCCCCGAGAAGAAGACGGTCAGGATGAGAAAGGTGAGAACGGTCTTCTTCGGGTCCGTTCCCGGAGAGGGGGTATGGGTATCGTCCATATATTCCCTGCTGGCATGCGAGGGTATAAATCCATCCCCGCCCCAGGGACGGGCGACCATTTTGCCGCTGTTTCAGGGAAGCAGGATATAGAACCGGCCGCCCTCAGTTTTCACCGGGTAGCACCTCAGGGGCCGGGACGGGTGTGCCTTTTTATCATAGGTCAGGACGGTTCCGGAAAGATCTGTCCACCGGACAACATGCCCGTCCCTGAGATCGAACTGCGAATTGTGGAGCGGGCAGGTAAGGATCGTGCCGTGCAGACTCCCGAGAGAGAGATCGGCCTGCAAGTGGGGACAGAGGGGATCGGTGGCATAGAACTGCCCGCCGGCCCGTGCAAGGAGGATCTCCCTGCCGCAGACGGTCCCCCTGAAGAGGGCGCCGTCCGCGAGATCGGAGACGTTTGCGGCCTCACAGTACCCGGTCACCGGAATTCCCTCTCATCCCTGCCGGATCCCGAGGCGCTCGTAGAACGCACCGGGCCCCGGTTCACGGCCGAGGAAATTGAGCAGGAGCACGCCGCCGTCCTGCATATTGCCCTGGCTGAGGATCTCCTGCCGGTACCGCATCCCGGTGGTCTGGTTGGTCATCCCATCCTTCCTGAACTCCCCGGCAATGTCGAGGGCATAGACCTTCGACCAGAGGTACCCGTAGTACCCGGCATCGTACCCGCCCATGAGATGGCTAAAAGACGCGGGGTGGTGGATGCCTTCCGGCTGCGGGATGCCGGTCATCTCGGAATAAATCAGGAGGGATACGTTCGTGACATCGACCGGCCCGTCAGCCGTATGGTACTCCATGTCCACGATGGTGTTTGCCAGTAACCGGCCATAAAAGTGCCCGGCACCGGCATCCCGTGCCGCGATGACCCGGCCCTGGAGTTCCGGCGGGATCTTCTGCGAAGAGTTCGTGTAATGGCCCGAGAGGGAGGAGAGGACAACCGGGTCCCATGCCCATTCCTCGAGGGACTGGGAAGGGGTCTCGACAAAGTCGTGTTCAGTGTTGAACCCGGCAAGCGTTCCGTACGGGGCCGTGGTGAGCAGGAAGTGCATGGCATGCCCGCCCTCATGGAAGACCGTCTCGATGTCGTACATCGTCAAAAGACCGGGTTTGCCGTCCGCGGGTGCCGGGAAGTTCCCCACAATTGCCATGACCGGGGTCGAGCGTGTGCCGTCCTTCATCCTCCCGGTGATGAGCGGGAAGGCAGCAAAATGCCCGAACTTCCCTTCCCGGGGGTAGAGGTCAAGGTACAGGTAGCCGACCGTGGCCCCGTCTGAGGTGTTCTTCACGCGGAAGAGCTGGACACCCTCCGACCAGACCTTCGCACCCTTCACCTCCTCAAAGGTGATGCCAAAGAGATTCCCGTACACCCCGAAGATGCCCCGGATGGTCGTATCCACGGGGAAGTACTCCTTGACAACATTGGGATCATACGAGTACTGCTCCCGGACAAGCTTCTCCTGCAGGTAGGAGACATCCCACGGGTCGAGTGCGGTGGCAGAGGGATCCATATCCTGCTTCATCCGGAGCAATAGAACATTCTCGGCCCGGACATTCTCCCGGATGGGTGCTTTCAGGGTGTCGACAAAGTCCATCACGTTCCTGCTGTTCTTTGCCATCCTCCCGTCGATCTTGTAGTCTGCCCAGGTCGGGTACCCGAGTTCGTGGGCAATCGACTGCCGGAGGATTATCGCCTGTTCGAGGAGCGGGGTGTTCGTCTCCGCCTGGCGGTTATTGTATGCCATGAACATTGCCTGCCGGGTGGCGCTTCTGTCGGCGTACTCCATCACGGCAACATAGTCAGGATACTTGGTTGTCACCCGGTATGTTCCGTCAGGGTTCTTTGCAAACGCTGCAATGGTCTCTGCCGGGACACCGGCCAGATCCGTTTTTGTGAAGATGAGGACGGTATCCTCGTTGTTGAGGTTTGCCGAGAACCGGGACTCAAGAACGCTCAGTTCGTCGTTCATCTGCCGGACTTTGGCGAGCCGGTCGTCGGGGAGATTCATCCCGTTTTTGGTAAAATCGCGGATCGTGATATCATAGAGGCGTGTCTCTTCAGGGGTCGTCGGGGTGCCGTCTTTGAGGGCATTATACAGGTCCCGGCGGGTGTAGATGTCGTTTGTGAAGACCGCGGAAGACTCCTCGGCTTCCATTCCCTCACGAGTAATCTCCTTGTCGGGATGGATATACCCCATGAAGATGAGCGGGTAGATGGCGTCAGAGTAATCGGTCATCGCCGTGTCGAAGGCGAGCACGGTATTTTCGAACGTGCGCTTCTCTGGCGGGAGGGCAGCGATCGCGGTGAGCGAGGCGTTGGCCTGCTCCTGCGCTGCTCCGGCAAGTTTCGTTATCTCGCCGGGCTGGTAGTCTGCCCGGATCAGGGCCGCGGGTGCAGCAGGGGCGGAGGCAGGTTCCGGTGCTGCTCCTTCCTGCACGCAGCCCGAAATGGTCACGAAGAGGACGATCAGGAGCAAAGCGGCGAGGAGACTGGGGGAATGGGTTACGAGGGACATGAGGGTTCCGTGATACACCATAGGTGCGGGAGAGGTTAATCGTAATGATCCATGCAGGGTACCGGATTGTGCTGACCCCCTCCCTGCTTTTCAGGTCCGTTTCGGTAATCATTTCCGAAGAATTATTCCCCTTCTCCACGTACACCTCGTTATATGATCCTCAAACACGCGTCCGATGTGAAACCCGAACCGATCACAAAGCCCGGGTTTTCCGGTTTTCAGGCACGGTTCCTCCTCACCGCCGACGACGGATGCCCGCGATATGCCCTCCGGCTGATGGAGTTTGCCCCGGGTGGGTGCACCTCGTTCCACGGTCACAAAGAGGAGCACCTGATGTACTTCCTCGAAGGGGAAGGGGTGCTGAAGACAGACGGCGGCGAGCAGCGTATCCAAGCTGGCGATGCTCTCCTGCTGATGCCCTGTGAGAACCACCAGATCACCAATACCGGGAAGGGGATGCTGAGGATGATCTGCACCGTCCCGCTCCTGCCGGGAAAGAACGGGCGGGACACGACGCCCTGCGGATAATCACGTCAGGTTGCGTGCCCGAAGCGTTCACAGCTCCCTTACTTCCACGTCACCTGCAGGGGTTTGCGGCGCGGGAGGCCGTGGATTTTATACCGGGGGTGCCCGAACATCATGGCATATGAGATGGTCCGTCCTTCCGGAATCCCCAGCTCCATCAGGAGTGGTGGAAATTCGCGTGCCGCTCCGGCGACGAACCCTGCCCAGCAGGTGCCGACACCATGGGCCGGTGCCGCGAGATCGAAGTGTGTCAGGGCAATAATCCCGTCAAAGGCTGCAATCGGGTTGCCCTCCGGAATTATTGCCACGAGGAGGTGCGGTGCATTGCGGCAGATGACGTCGTTGCCGCCGTCCCATGCCGCGATAAGACCCGGGACAAAAGCGCTCATTGGGTGACCGGTGTTCAGAAGCGTCCGCATCCAGTCGATGGTCAGTTCAGCAACCCGGTGCACCTTTTCCTTGTCATGGATGACAATCCATTCCACCGGCTGCCCATTGCACCCCGATGCCGCGTATCTCGCGATATCAAGAAGTTCAAGGATGATCTCCTTCGGGACTGGTTCTTTCGAATAATGCCGGACAGACCGGCGTTTCCGCAGGTACCAGCCGAGATCTTCCGGCGCGATTGCCGTGGAGGGCAGGCGCACCTTCTCGTCCGGGCGATCGTTCAGGAGGAGTGCCTGTGTCGGGCAGTGTGCCTCGCAGTGGCCGCACCGGATGCACAGGCCGGCCTTTGCCGGGGATACGGCCGGCAGGGTGTTCTCGTCAGGGTGATCGATGATTCCCATCCCGAACGCTGCAGCGCAGACGTTTGCGCAGATCCCGCACCGGGTGCAGAGTTCCTGGTTGACAAGTATCGTGGTCATGGTACCTGTAATATTCTGGTTGTTCATAGATGGAATCTTTACTCCTTCACCTTCACCCCCCGCATACCGTATTTTTTATCACCCATTGCCACCCACGCTGAAATATGGACCCGGTCATCGCACAGATACGGGAGGAACTCGAAGGAATGGCCGACCCGGCAATACGGGAGAGTTCGAAGCGGTACTTCAAAGAAGATATCCGGTGCTATGGCACAAAGACGGCCCCGGTCATACAAATGGCGAAGAAATACTGGAAAGAGGTAAAAGACCGGCCAAAGGCTGAGATCTTTTTCCTGTGCGAGGAACTCTACCAGTCCGGGTACATGGAAGAGTCCTTCATCGTCTCGGAATGGGCATATTCCCTTTCAAAGAGGTACGAGCGGGGGGATATCGTCGTTTTCCGGCGCTGGATCGACACGTACA
>DUHF01000132.1 GCA_013331015.1 Methanoregula sp. | reverse complement strand
TGCAATTTCGCGGGGTCGGATCATGGGCTGGGCACCGGATTTTTCCCGACTATAGAATCCAGCGTACATTCACATCAATATTGTTACACCCAAACGGGCTGGTGCGGGAAAATATATGGGAGTACGCCTAAGTATTCAGGGCAAGTCTTTAAGGTATTTCTTTTAGTCTGGATGTGGGTGCATGGTCAGGATCTATCGTTTTTCCGGGGTACGGCCGGAGCGTTCGGAGGCACAGGCTATCGCCGCTGTCCCGTATGATGTAGTAACTGCGGATGAGGCGCGGGCAATTATTGCTAAGAACAACAAAAGTTTCCTGCGCGTGAGCCGCCCGGATGCCGAGCTTCCGGACATCCCGGCAGACGATCAGCGGATCTATGACCGGGCACGCGAGAACTTTACTGCGCTGATGAACTCACGGCAGATGCTCCGTGACCCGGAACCGGGGATGTACGTGTACCGCGTCCGGCAGGACGGGGATTCGTTCCTTGGAATCGGCTGCTGTCTTGACGTGGACGATTACCGGAACACCAGCATCCGCCGCCACGAACTGACCCGCTATGACAAAGAAGAGGACCGCACCCGGCACATCGAGAGCACAAAAACCCACAACGGCCCGGTGGTCCTCCTCTACCGGGACACCGGGGAGATCTTCTCCTTCATCAAATCGCTCATCAATCCGGAGTCTGTGCCGGATGGCGAAGTGAAGACCCCGGACGGGGGTGTCCACCAGATCTTCCGGATCACGGATCCTGCACATCTCGACCGGCTCGAAAAGACCTTCGCGTCCATCCCGGCACTCTACATCGCAGATGGTCACCACCGGGCAAAATCCGCGGTCAATGTTGCCGACCGCCGGATCGTTGCCGGGCAGCCCGCGGATGGCGAGGTTTCCCGCTTCCTCGGGGTCATGTTCGCCCATAACAAGGTGAAGATCCACGGGTACAGCCGGCTCCTGGTCAATCTCGGCACCTTCACCCACGATGCATTCATCGAGAATCTGGAAAAGTATTTCGAGGTCAGGCCTTATGGCAGGGTCAACGGCCGCGAGTTTAATATCCGGCCGAAGTGTCAAAAGCCGGAGAACAACCACATCGTCCACATGTATCTCGGGGGCCAGTGGTACGAGTGCACCCGCCTGATTGACAAGAAGGCAAAACCCTTAGAAACTCTCGATGTTGCCGTGCTCCAGACGTACGTGCTCGAAGGACTGCTCGGGATCAACGATCCCCGGGGCGATGCACGGCTCCAGTACCTTGGCGGGGCCCGGCCGGTTGCCGACCTCGAGAAACTCGTAGATATGGGGCAGTACCAGCTCGCGTTCGCCATGCAGCCGGTAAAAGTCGAGACCGTCCTTTCCATTGCGGACGGCGGGGGTGTCATGCCCCCGAAGTCTACATGGTTTGAACCAAAGCTCTTGAGCGGGCTTGTGGTCCACACGTTTGACTGATCCCAACCCTTCTCCTTTATTGTTTTTGCGCGGCAATGGTTGAGGGTATGATCACCATCGCCCTCCCCAAAGGCAGCCTTGAGGCGCAGACGCTCCAGCTCTTCAAGGAAGCTGACCTTGAAGTCAAGCGCACGGACCGCGACTACAACCCCCGGATTGACGATCCCCGTATCGGCAAAGTGAAGATCCTGCGCCCGCAGGAGATCCCGACCTACGTGGACAAGGGGTATTTCGACCTTGGCATCTCCGGTCTTGACTGGATAACCGAGACCGGTTCAGATGTCGTGGAGGTGGCCAACCTCTCTTACAGCAAGACCGGCGAGGGCAACGTGAAAATCGTGATTGCCGTCCACCGCGACGAGCCCATCGATACGGTCACCCAGATCCGGCCGGACAGCCGGGTCACCACCGAATACCCCGAGCTCACCCGGAAGTTCTTTGAGGATCTCAAAATCCCCGTCCAGATGTTCCACTCGTTCGGCGCATCGGAGGCGAAGGTTCCTGACCTGATGGACGTGGTCGTGGACCTGACCGAGACGGGAACGACACTTCGCAAGAACGGCCTTAAAATCATCGGCCAGATCATGGAGTCCCACACGGCTATCATCGCCAACAAGCAGGCATGGGCGGACCCGCAGAAGAGAAAGGAGATAGAGGAGATCCGTACCCTGCTTTTCGGTGTCATCGATGCCCGGCACAAGGTGCTCCTCACCATGAACGTCCCTACGGCCTCCATGGAGCGGCTTGTTGCCGCGCTTCCTGCCATGAAGAAACCGACCGTGGGCCGGCTTCACGGGATCGACTATTACAGTATCCAGACGGTGGTCCAGAAGAGCGCAGTCAACGGGCTCATCCCGAAACTGAAGGCTTGCGGAGCGGAAGATATCCTCGAGATCCCGATCACGAAGATTGTGCCGTGAGGGGAGATTCCCCAGGTTTCTCTGAATAAATCCGTCCAGTTTTAAAAAAACCGGACATTAAAAAATCTTCGGATTAATTAATGTTGTTACAATAGGATTGGCCCTTCAAGCGACCAGAAATCCGAATGGTCCGAATTTTCCGGAGAAAAACCAATATATATATCTGATACGTGATCCTAATGCCACTAAGGAAGATTATGCCTAGCTCCATCCCCCCTGCAGCTCTGGTGCTCGCCCTGTTGTCAGCACTGTGCCTCACCGCAGCTTGTACTATCCCATTTCTGGGAGATGCGGATTCGTCTGGTGAACGCATAGATGGGGGGATTGGTATCCCCGATCGGGGGGTTGAGAAGACCTACGTGAGCATGAGTGCGGCCCGGGCACAGCTGCAGGAGTTCATCCCGGGATCTGAGATGGATCGCGGGACAATCCCGTTCTATTATATTCAGGGAGCAGATCTGGATTCGTCAGGTGATGCAGCAAGGTGGACATTTGCGGCGAACCGTTCCACCGGACTCATGCTGATGGTTTTTGAGAACGGGGACCTGACCGAGATCCCGTGGGGGAGCAGGTTTTCAGACACCCCGATTAACCTCGATCAGGTGATGCAGCCCCAAGATCTTTTTACAAAAAACCATGACGTTATCTTTTCAGATCCTGCGGTCACGGTTACTGAAGAGAGCGAGCTTGACCTCCGCGGCGGCGTGTATACACTGACCCTCGGATCGGGAGGCGCAATGCGGTACCTGGTGTTCGATGCTGTTACAGGGGAACCGGTTGGGGTATAATGAGAGACGATTCCGGGAATATGTCCATTGACTTCCTCGTGGGCTGCACAATTTTTATCTTAGCATTTATCTGGGTGGCATCCATGATCCCCGGCATGATGATCGGCCTCCAGTCATCGACCGTTGACTTTGACGCCGTGGCATACCGCACGGGAGTCATCCTTATCGAAGATCCCGGCTGGCCGGTATCCCCCCCTTGGGAGACAGACCTTGGAGACCGGAAAGCCAATGTAACCCGGTTCGGGCTGGCACTCACAAAAGAGCGCCCCAATATTATCTCAGAGGCGAAACTGAACCGTTTCACCTGCTCAACCGAGATCAATCCCCTGATCGGGTTTGAATATCCCGAGGAGTACCATGACCGGGTGATCTTCGGAGACTATCCCTATCACTTCAATATCTCAATCCGGGATATCCCCAGAAATGAGGTCCGGACCATCGGCGAGATCCGGCCGGAAGGATACGGGTATATCCGGCGCCTTGCCAAGATCAAGACCATGAGCAACGCGACCATCAATAATCTTGTTGTAACCAATTTCAGCTACATGGACCCGGAACCAAACAACATGGTGACCCTTCATGAATTCTCAATTCTCATCAACAACTCCTACCTTACCAAGGAGATAAAAGATCCGGCCTTCCAGATCAATCCTCAGCGTGATGAGGTGATGATCAACCTCACCGAGCTGCGATCTACAATGAACGCACCAGACCCCCAGCTCATCCAGATAGATCTCAAGAATATCACCATCTACACGCTGGAAGGGGGGAAGATGAACTACAAGCGGACTTTTGCCGAACCGATTGTTGATGATGTCTATTACTATGATACCAGCAGCAACTATGCGACAATTCCCCCGGTGCAAAATTCCATCTGCCTGAAGATCCGGCCGGATATCATTGCGGAGATCTTAAAAGGGGCAACATACCCCATCTACGTGAACATGACCTTCAACCTGACCCGCGAAAGCTCGTTTTTGAATAATACCGCGACCAGGCCGTTTGATTATAATTATCATCCTAATAACGTGACCCAGTCCCAGCTCCGCGATGCCATAGTCGAGGTGGCAGTATGGTGAACGAGGGGGCCCAGCTCTTCACGATCGAGGGCCTTGCCGCTGCCATGATCATGGTCCTGACAGTCTTCTTTGTTTTCAATACAACATCGGTCTATACCCCGGGCGATGCCCACATCAGCGACATGCAGCTGGAGATCCTCGGTACCGATGCACTCCGCATGATGGATGTACCTGAAGCGTATGGGGAACCGTCCCTGCTCAGGACCATCATCGAAGAGCATAAAGTTGAAACATTTGACAAGGCATTTCTCAACTATGTGAACAACCGGACGCTCCAGGAGCCGGACCATATCAGGTATAATGCCAGCTATACCTGCCGGAACACTGCCGACGACAGTATCTCCAGTATTGTGCTTGGAGGTTCCCATAAACTCACCGGCACGGAGCATCCCGTGAGAGTGACCAAGTGGGTGCGGGTGAACACAAATATCTGCGGCCCGATTGCCCAGGACAGGGCAGTCCTCATGGAGGTGTTACTATGGCGCGACTGAATGAAGATGCACAGTGGATCGTCCTGATGGGCTTTATTGTGAGTTTCAGCATATTCTTCCTGGCACTGGTCCTCAACCAGTCCACTGTCGTAGGACAGACAACCGCAGAAGGGGTCATCGAGTTTCCCAAGAACGATATCCGGGACATTTCTGATGCGATAACTTCAGACATCACAAGTCCCAATGAGGCGGTTGTCCGCGAGGATTTCCGGAGGATTGCCCTGAACAGGAAGAATGCTGTCGTGCACTACTCAATGATACCTGCCGATGATTACACCATCGTGAA
>DUHF01000188.1 GCA_013331015.1 Methanoregula sp. | reverse complement strand
GCGAGTCGATCGATCGCATGAGGTACCGTAGGCCGGTGCCCTGGATTGCATTCGTCTCTACGATGTCAATTGCAGGTGCAACTTCCTTGGTCTTTTCGCGGAAGACCTCTTTTTCCGACTGCGACACAAGATCCGTCTTGGTGATGACCGCAACATCGGCAAGGGCGATCATCGGACCCATTTTGAGGGGTGAGTTCATACCGCTGACCGCGGAAAGGACAACGATCCCAAGAGACTGGGTCACGTAGGGCGAGCAGCGGAGGCAGAGCCCGGCACTTTCCACGATGAAGAGGTCGGATCCCAGTCCTTCTGCCCAGCTAATCGCGTCCTGCAGGACCATGATGCCGGTATGATCGGGACAGAGATCACCGGAATAGATCTTCTTTGCCGGGATATTGAATTCAGCTTTGAGTTCCTCGTCTTCAAATGCCCGGACAACATCGATCTTTAAAAACGCGATCTTCTTCTTTTCAGAGAAGTGCCGGATTATCTGCCGGGTCACGGCAGTCTTGCCGGCGCTCGGGGGACCGGCGATGATGAGGAGTTTCATACCAGATACCCCGGTTCTGTTAAGAGTTCCCCGGCACGGATCCGTTCTCGGAAGCGGCACATCGTGAGATCGATACGTGCAACCATGTCGCGGACAGGAAGTTCCCTTCCTTGAGGATAGAGCACCTTTTCAACGGCCCCATGGCGCATGACAATCCGCCGGTCGGACAAGAGTGATACGAGCGGGTCGTGCGTAACAAAGATGACCGACTTGCAGTGCTCTTTTAAGACCTCGATGACCCGCTCCCGGAAAATCCCCGCATTCTCCACTTCATCGAGCAGGATCAACGGTGCGTTACTGATGAGGATGGCATCAGCAACCATCAGCGACCGGGTCTGTCCTCCCGAGAGTGCGGTGATCCGGCAGCCGGCATGGATCTGTTCGCCGGTGAACTGGTTGGCAAGTTCTCTTGTTTTTGCAATAATGTCCGGTGTTGTGATCTTCCGTGCCCTGACATGCATGGCAAGAAACGCCTCTACGGTCATGTCGGCAAGGCACTTGGTGTTCTGGGTGATGAGGGCTATTGGTTTTTTTGACGGGTCGCGGATGAACTCTTCTGCGGGGATCTCCCCGTTGACAAGGACGGTCCTGCCGGTTGCGGTGTCATTCTGGGCAAATACTTCGATATCGTTGATGAAGGCGGTCTTCCCGGAGCCGGTTGGCCCGACAATGGAGATTGTATCCCCCGGGCGGATCACGATCCGGTCAAACTGCTCCGGGTTATTGTGCTTGTCATGGCCGGGAAGGATGGTGATCTCGCGTATACTGCATCCGCTCATAGTACTCTGAGAACCGGACTGTTGGAAATAACTTTGCTAAAAATTCCACAAAAATTACCTTAAAAGGAAATATTTTTCTCATAAGTTGCATTATAGTAATAAGATGCTCTCAAAAAGGATGTTTGAAACCGATTTCCGGACTGCCCTGGAAGAGGAACTGCGGCGCAGGGACATGACCATAAAGGAGCTTGCAGAACAGTCCGGCATCCCGCTTGCCACCCTCTACAAGATTAGTTCCGGGGAAGTTGACGTCCGGCTCTCGACGGTGAAAAAGATCGTTCTCGTACTTGAGCAAAAACACCCGCCCTTTGTGGCAGTCATTGCGGCAAAATTCCTGCTCGATGAACTGGAAGGGCACGGGATCACGGTCCGGGACAAGGTCTACCAGATCCGGGGATATACGGCAAACTCTATCGAGGAATGTATCATTGCAGCGGTCATGGCAGAAAAAGAGGGGGCGGCAGGGATCATCTGCGCCCCGGTCCTCGCCTCCATGGTCGAAAAAGTCGTGGATGTCCCGGTCGCCATCATGAAGCCAAAGGCTGCAACCGTGCTCGATGCCCTCGACGTTGTTGCCCGAAGACTTGGTGCCTGATACCGGGTCACGGGATTTGCCAGTATCGCCTGCCTCCCCGGGTGTGCCTCTTGAACCGGCGCCCCTTCACTCAAACTGCGCCACGGCATCCGGCAGGCAGGTGACCACGCCCCGGATACCGGAGACCGTGAGCGTCATGAGGATCGCATCCACCACTTCCTCTTTTGTTGCCCCTGCTGCCTTTGCCATCGGGACGTGAGCCTTCACGGCCATCTGGTCGCCCATCGATGCCTTCATCGCAATGTAGATGAGCTGTTTTGTCTTCTGGTCGATCCCTTTTGTTGCCACAAGCGACATGATAAGGCCGTTGAACGCGGCTGCAACCTCGGGCGCTTCACGCTGGAACACTTCCATCGGGTTTGACTGCATCATTGTTCCTCACCAGTATTGGTGAGGCGATCCTTTTTAATCGGACCGGGCAGGAAGTGAAAGTGACCGGACGCGTCTTCCCGTGCCCCGGATCGCATTCATACCGGCAAAAAGTATATGGGATCCAAAATCATTGGGGATGAATGGTGAAGGTACCATGGTAAAACTGACTGCTGAAATGAAGGAAGCATTCTCCAAGATGAAGGTATTTCCGGTTGCAACCGCGTCAAAGGACGGGACCCCAAACGTTGTCCCCCTCGCGATGGTCAGCCTCCATGATGACGAGACCATCTGGATCACGGACAACTTCATGAACAAAAGCGCAACCAACATCCGTACAAACCCCAAGGTTGCAATCTACCTCTGGGGCCCGGAGATCAAGGGCTGCTACCAGATCAAGGGCGTGGCGGCAATCAAGAACAGCGGGCCGGAGTACGAGGAGATGAAAGCCGACATCAACAAGAAGCGTCCCGAGCTCCCCGCCCGGTCGCTTGTCAGCGTGAAGATCACCGAAGTCTTCGAATGCAAGCCCGGGCCGACAGCCGGTGCGAAGATTGTCTGATCCTTTTTTTGCACCGGTTGCTGCACTCCGCAGGATACCCGATCGCGCATAAAGAACGTTTTATAAAATCGGGGCGAACCCTATGATCAGGAAGATCCCATGACCGACCGGAAAAATGCCCTTACCTTTGCCGGCATTGTACGGATGCTCTTCGTTGCCGGCATTGCTTGCTTCCTCCCGCTTCTCGTATCCGGGCGATGGGACTGGTGGGAAGGGTGGGTGTTTGCATTCCTGTTCATGGGGAACTTCATCGTCAGCCGGGTTCTCCTGTTCCGGAGCAACCCGGACCTGGCTGCCGAACGCGAACGTTCCATGAAGAAGGAAGATACCAAATCCTGGGATAAAGTCCTTGCGCCGCTCATGGCCCTCGGTGGCGTCTTGATATCCGTTACCGCAGGGCTGGACGTGCGCTTCGGCGGATCACCGGTCTTTTCGTTCCCCCTGCAGATTGTGGCGTTGCTCCTGATCCTCGCCGGCCTCCTCCTCGGGACCCGGGCGCTCCTTGCAAACCGCTTCTTCTCCGGCGTTGTCCGCATCCAGTCGGACCGTGGTCATACTGTTGAATCGGGTGGCCCTTATCGCCATGTGCGACATCCCGGTTACGCAGCAGCACTCCTCTCATTCATCGCGATACCGGTCTTCCTGAACTCGCTATGGGCACTCCTCCCGGCAGCGCTGATGGGGGTAATCAGTATCCTTCGCACCTCCCTTGAGGACAGGACACTGCAGGAAGAACTGGAAGGCTACCGCGAGTATGCGCAGCGGGTCCGGTACAGGCTGGTGCCGGGAGTCTGGTGATGCCCTGCAGGGTTCGTGAATGAGAAAAAAACGGGATTCTGTTCCTTGCGTCCCATACCGGGGAAACGGGCAGCAGTGCAAAAAAAGTCAACCATACTGAGGATTTCTTTGAATCGGAAAAACCCCCTGATTTTTTTACTTTAACGAGGAGACCATTATCGGCTCCCTCAAAGAGAATGGCTTTGCGATAAGGGAAGCACTGGTCCGGCACCCCTGTGCCGAAGAATATCCCACATGGCGGGCGCATATTCTTGCGATCAAAAAATGATGTTTTCCTGATGGGACAGGACCTTATTTCGCGCCGGGCTTTGATCCCGGTGCCGCGGTCACGATCTTCAAGGACTCGATAAGCTCAGGGAGGATCTCGGCCGGAATGCCCATGACCATCTCGCCATCCGCGATGCCCGAGAACTTCCGGGACCCGTCGCAGCCCATCGAGAAGTTGATCTGACCGTTTTGGTAGGTCTGGGCGCAGGTGTCGGCGCAGACCGACTGGATGCCCGCAAACTCTGCATGGATGCGGCCGCCGGTCAGGAACAAGGCTGCCTGGCCGAGCTTGAGCATCGCCCACGGGTTTGCGATGATGAGGACAACCTGCGGGTCGAACGGGGTCTTCTCCAGGGGTGCATAGAGAGTCGCGTGGGTGAAACCCGGCTGGAGGTGCGGGACCCGGTCGATGGTCCGCTTGCAGGACGCGGAGCTGTCGAACTTGCCGAGCTTGAAGTAGAACTCGCCGGTCTTTAAGCTCTCGGTGAGCTCCCGCAGTCCAAGGGCCCATGCCCCGCCATTGCACTCGTGGTTATCGGAAGTTGCATAAAAGATCTTTCCTTCGTTCCTGGCAGCGCTGACCATTGAACAGTGCCGGACGGTTTTGTCGAACTTCTGCATCCCTTCGGGGATATCTTCCTTCTTTGTCACGAACCGGAACGCAACCGGCGAACCGGAGAGCTTCAGTACCGTTTGTAAGGTCTCTGCGGCTTCTGCATAGTTGATCGGGATCTTCATATCTGCTGCCATAATTTTCACCTTAAATGAGTCCAGCATTGGTGGACTTCACTGATACACGATTAGAACGACACGAAATAAAACCTCGTATGGGGGACCCCATACATATGGAAGGACTTCCCCCGTAAATCCGGGTCCACCTGAATTTGGGAGGACGGGGATCCTGCGCTACTTTTTTCCCATTGGCAGGATCACACTCTTTAACCGCGACTCCAGTGGCCCGGCTCACATGCCCTGCCAACAGAGGGAGAGCGGATCCTGGTGAACTATGGACTTTGGCGCATTACTGGACGATGCCTTCTCGTATACCCGGAGTGGCATTTTTGGGAATCTGAACCGCTGGGCGGCACTCCTCCTTGCCGTCATCTGCCTTGGCATCCCGATGAACGGGTATGTCATGCGGATCTACCGGGGGACCGATACCGCACCGGACGTTGACCGGTGGGGCACGCTCTTTATTGACGGGCTCAAACTGGTCATTGTGGGATTAATCTATTCCATCCCAATCCTGATCGTCTGGGCATTCATCTACGGGGGTATGTTCATTGAGATGGTAAAGGGGAACCTGGTTGCCGCGGGGAACTTTGAACCGAACCTTGCACTCCTGCTGCTGATGTACGCAGTCGAGATCGTTATTGGGATCATCATGCCGGTAGCGTCCATCCGTTTTGCCCGGATGAACCGTTTTGCCGAGGCGTTCAATTTTGGTGCGATATTCACAACGATTGGGAAGATCGGCTGGATCCGGTATATCCTTGCCCTCATCATCCTTGCCATCGTCATCGGCATTCCCATCTTCATCCTGGTCTTCGGGTTCATCATTGTTGCAGGAGCCGGCATATACCTGACGGGCGGAGGGAATATCGCGCTGCTTGGCCTGGTCGCACTCTTCATCCTGGTGATGCTTATCCTGTCGCCGCTCATCGGGGTCTTCCAGGCACGGTACATGACCCGGCTGTACGAGAGCGCGGGGCCGGAAGAATAAGCCCATAACCCCCCTTTTTCAACCCTTCTCATCCCATTTCCTGGTGCGTCCAGAACTCTGCCATCCGCACGGCCGGAAACTGCACCCTTGCCCGCTCCCGTACTTTGCTAAAATTCTAAATTTTTTACATAAAATTTGCTACAAAATTCAAAAAGTTTATGTAATCTAACTATGTATACGATACTAGGGGATTGCCGGATCGTTCTGGCAGCACCCGCAACCTTCGACAAAGCAAACACCACAAAAAAACAAAAAAAGCCAGACCCGTGCCGGCGGGGAAACCGGCACCGGGCCTGGCCGGAGTTGATTGGATTGAAGACTGTACTGTACAATGGAAGCCGGCAGATACCGGTCGACACGCGGCATGATGAGTGCCTTTATGCAGCACCACGACCGGCAAAAACATTTGCAGATATCCAGCATGTTGGAAAGGACCTTTATCTCCATATGGACCGCGGGAAGAACGCGACCTGGTACCTGCATCTCTGGTCAACGAACCGGGCAGCGAAGGAGAAGATCCTGCCCATGTCACCGCAGAACGCGGAGCGCTATCTCAGGAGCAAAGGTCTCATCTGCGACCTGTTCCAAAAAAGCGATCCGGTTGCAACCCTGTATCAATGGGGGTATGGCATAGCAGAAGAGTTCTAAAAAA
>DUHF01000130.1 GCA_013331015.1 Methanoregula sp. | reverse complement strand
GCATAACTGTACGCCGCGGGAAGATACTGCTTGAAGAAGGCAGCCGTGTTAATATCCTCCGGCCAGGTCAGGGGATTGCATGACATATTCCCGTTCTGCTTGTAATCCTGGGCGGAGCCCCAGGGGAGTTTGCAACAGGTGGAGTTTGTAAGATAATCCTTCTCATCGAAGCCGGGATTGTTCTTGTGGTTCAGGGCAGATGCATAGGAACAGGCGCTCCGTACAGCGATTGCTTTGCCGGCTGCATTGGTGATGAGAAGTTTGGAGGAGCTTAAGTTCGTCCAGTTGCCTGTTCCGATCTCTGCCCGAAGATCCTTATTCGTCCCGGATTTTGTGCAGGCATATTCAACCGGTGTAAGATCCCTGGCAGTAAACGTTCCTGGCACAAGTTCGATCGTTGTCGGGACATTAAAGCCGTCAACGGCACTGACATCATAGGTATCCACGCCGTTCTCATCGAAGTTGATCTCTCCTTTGATGGCATCGGTGATCCCATGCCCGCCGCAGTCGACTTTACCCTTTCCGTCCTGGTATGCCCGGCAGGTATGCTGCTCATAATCGCAGACATAATTTCCGGAAGTGTCAAGATGGCAGTTTGTCCGGGGCTGGAATGAACCCTGCCAGAACTTCGGCACGGTAATGGTGTGAGTGGTTGTTGCACCAGGCCTGAGATCAGCGTCCAGGATAAAACCCCCGCCATCAACAAGGGGCGTTCCCTGATCGCATTTGTTCTTGTTATTCTCTCCACAGGCAGTATAATTGCACATGGTTGTCGGGACACAGGTAGTGTCACCCATACACTGGCATGCGCTGTATACCGCAGAAGAGCCCGTGGCTTTGTATTGCATACCTCCGACGATCACCACAGACACCTCATACTCACAATGGTTCTGGAACTGGATGGTATGATCAGCGGCAAGCGTCCCG
This sequence comes from Methanoregula sp., assembly GCA_013331015.1. Classification (GTDB taxonomy): domain Archaea; phylum Halobacteriota; class Methanomicrobia; order Methanomicrobiales; family Methanospirillaceae; genus Methanoregula; species Methanoregula sp11803u. Next base: position 3,311 of record DUHF01000130.1, on the reverse strand, counting down.
GGAACGAGCAGGGCTGCCACGAGCACAGCAGCGAGAACTAGCAATGATTTCATAAAAAACCTCGTTAGGATTGAACGGTTCAGGTAATGTTGAAGATGCCGATCTTATCCCGACAGGAACGGGAAAAGCCAAGCCTCAAATACGGTTAAGGAAAAAGAGATTTGTCATGAAGTGTACCGGGCTCTGTGCCGTAGTTCTTTTATGCCTCTGCATCCTTATCTGCGGCTGTGTCCAGGTCATCATCAACCCGCCCGGCTTTCCCGGGGCGGTGGCGCCGGTTGCATCACCCGCTCCGGATGAACCAATCAAGGACGATGAAACGGAACCGGTCAGCACGAAGACGGGAGCTATGGAGCCGTCCCCTGCGGCAGGCAGCCTGAAGTATATCACCCCGGTCGGGGATGTCAGCCGGGTCGGCCACCGGACGTTCACCTTCTGGTATGCCCCGGTCACCGGCCCGCAGGAGTACACGTTCCGGGTGCCGGTCAACATGTCGGTCTACTACGGGGCCCGGCAGATGAAGATCGATCTGCCGGCAAGCTCCATGAACCCCGCACAGGTCCGGGAATACATCGATACTTTTGAATCCGACCCGGCCATGGAAGAACTCTACTCAAGCGTCCTCTCCCAGTTGCGGAATGCCCGGCACAAGGGAGGGGGGTATCTCTCGGATGACGAGTACTTTGAACTGATCGTTGCCTTTGTCCAGCAGATCCCCTATGTCGAGAACCCGTCCCCGAAACGCAAGTACCCGGTCGAGGTCATCTACGAAAAGGCCGGAGACTCGGATGAAAAAAGCCTGCTGCTCGTGAACCTGCTTGCCCGCGAAGGCTACGATGTCGCGCTGCTGGTCTTTGAGGATCTCGGGTACGAGTCCACCGGCATCCGGGTCATCGAAGAGGTGCCGGATTCCTCCCTGAAAGTCTTCTCCGACGGGAAGAAGGATTACGTGTTCGTGGATGCTGAGATCCCCCGGTTCGTCGGCAGCGTGCCCGGAATCTTTGTCACTGCCGACGATCCGGGTGTCTACCCGGTCGGGAGCGGCACGAAGAGTTACGGCCCGATCAATTATGTCTGGAAGATTGTGGCGGACCTGAATCATATGAAAAAAATGGGCAGGATTGACAAGAATACCGTCATCAACCCGTGGGATAAATTCGGGACCTGCTCGTGGATCAAGAACTCCAAGATCCTGCACAACACCACCTGCTACTGCTGTGATATGTGAAAAGCGTCATCCTTTTTCCTCCCGTCTGCTGACGGGAGATCTTCTGAGGTCTGGTTCCGGATCGAAAAAAACCCGGGAAAAAAGGTGTCAGTTCCCGACAATTACCGAAGCTTCCGGGTCGAACGGGTTCCTGCGCATGGCAAGACTGTACAGGTACGGGTAATGCGTTTTGAGGTAATCCATGTACTTAAGCCACGCCGGAACCAGCTGTGAGTATACCCGGTGGATGTCGCCTTCAAGGTGGGCGATGTCAGAGTCGGGCAGGGATGCGAGGTTGCCCCGGCTTTTGAGTTCTTCGTCCAGGTGCGTGATGGCAAGGATCAGGTTCGTGAAGGATTCATGCTCGAAGACCATCGGGTTCTCGACGATGCGGAGGAGGAAGTCCTCCTCTTTTTTTAAGAATTCACGAAGGGCGAAGAGGTCGATATTGTCCGCAGAAACCCTGCACTGGTGGGATTCAAGGCAGTTCGTGACGGCGGTGAACCCTTCGTCCGTATCACAGATGCCCTTTGCCAGTTCCGGCCGGACTTTATGGATGTCCGGATCGGCTTTTGCAAGCAGGGCAAGGAGCGGGATGCCGGCGTTTGAGAAGAAGGTGCCGATCACCATGTTCAGTTTCTCCATCCGCTGCTTCTTCTCGCGGTTCTCGAGCATCTGGTCGATGATGATAGTGACGATGAAGACCTCGAACGGGATGAATGCGATATCTCCGACAAGGAAGATGAGCAGGTGATGGGCGTCATGGAAGATCAGAAAATGCGCGATATACAGGGTAAGCGATAACGTTACCAGAGCAAGTCCGGCGAGAATTTTCCAGCGGGTGTCCTCTTTCATCTGCTCTCATATGGAGTTCTTCTGGTCATAAGAGGATCGGTTCTTGCAATACGGTGTCCGGAATTTCCCATTTTTTCTGGGGTTGTGAGACGGAGAGATGATTTTTTTTAGCGCTGGAGAAATCATCATGGTGCACACTCAGGCAGAATTTGCGAAGGTGACCCCTTCTCACCCAAGAGAGGGAGAGGCAACCTGCGGGGGCAAGCCCCCAACCCCCCCATTCCTGATCAAGATTTTTCACAGGCGTCCCCATCCACGACCATGCTCCACGGGCAGAGCCCGATGAGGCGGCGAGCGCCCGTGGGCCGATCGTAATGCAATAGGAGATTTCTGGTAGCTTTTCACCAGGGCCATTTTTAAATAAAGCGGTTTTCGGGCGGGCCAAAAAAAACAAGCGGCACCCTTAAGAGGCTGTGTTGATGTAGTTATGTGATGAGGTGGACATGATATGGTAAAACTGACCGATGAGATGAAAGGATCGCTTGCCGGAACAAAACTCCTGTTTCTTGCAACTGCATCAAAGAAGAGCGTGCCGAATGTTGTTCCCATCGGGGCGTTTAAGCTGATGGATGACGAAACGCTGCTTATCTCGGACCAGTACTTCAATAAGACGCTCGCAAACCTGATTGAGAACAACGAGATTGCCCTCTCCTGGTGGGGAGAGAAAGGCGGTTTCCAGGTGAAGGGTAAAGCAACGCTTCACACAAACGATGATGTTTTTCTCAAGGATGTGGCGTGGATGAAAGAGTTCAGGCCCAACCTTACGCCAAAATCCGCGGTGGTCCTGAAAATTTCAGAGGTCTTCTCCATCAAACCCGGTGCCGACGCAGGCAAAAAGATCCTCTGATCTCTTTTTTTTATTGTCCAAGAGAGTACATGCCAGTTTCCGCTGCCCCGTTTTTTGTCAGTTGCAGATCAGTTCTGGATCTTATTGCGCCCCCCTTCCCTCCCGGCAGCCGCCACGGGAAGGCAGTCGTGCGGGAGGGGAGGATAGATGATGACAGGGGAATTTTAACCGTATCTGCTTGGGAGTTTCCCAAGTCATTGAGGCTCCTGACGGGACGCCCTGCTGCGCCGGCTCACCCCAGCACGAGGGAAAACGAAAGAATCGATTGTCTTACCTGCGGTGAGTGGATACGATTTAAAAAAAAAGGAGCAGGAAAAATTCCTGATCAGTAACCGCCCATACCGCCGGGTGGCATCCCGCCTGCCGGTCCGGCTGCTTTGGAGGAGGCGATGATATCGTCAA
>DUHF01000102.1 GCA_013331015.1 Methanoregula sp. | reverse complement strand
CGATGGAGAAGTCTCCTTTCAGCGGAACATACTGGGGGACCGCCCCGGAGATCTGCGTGTCCGGACCATAGTTCTCGTAGAAGGGTTCCGGCACGATCACCTCATCGCCCGGCTGGATGAGGGCAAGCATGGAGGCCATCATCGCTTCGGTTGACCCGCAGGTGACCGTAATCTCCGCTTCCGGGTCAAGGTCCATCCGGTTGAACGTCTTTACCCGTGCAGCAAGGGCATCGCGCAGCTCCTTTGCCCCCCACGTGATCGCGTACTGGTTGTGGTCGCAGGTGACCGATGCACAGGCAGCTTCCTTGAGCTTTTCCGGGCAGGGGAAGTCCGGGAACCCCTGCGCAAGGTTGATGGCCTTATGTTTTAAGGAGAGCCGGGTCATCTCCCGGATCACCGATTCGGTGAATGAATCCGCCCGGGACGGGTGGACGGAGAAGAATGTCTCTTTGCCGGATTCTGGCACCGGTCTTCCAATCCCGGACCTTGCATGCTTCATAAAAGTACCGGTAGGCGGTATGGGGAAATAAAGGCGTGGCAGGCAAAATTTTTTTTATGGCGGTTCCGGGAACCGGTACTTGCCCTGGGGGATGAGGATCTCGAACCGGACCCCTTTGCCGTACGTGCCGCGTTCCTTGATGGTGATACCGGTGATGGCGAGGATCTCCCGGGTTAAAAAGAGCCCAAGACCGGTATTCTTCCCAAAACCCTTCTCAAAAATCCTCTCCTTATCCTCCTCGTGAATGCCGACACCATCGTCCTCGTAAACGAGTGCTACGGCATTGTTGGAATACGGAAGGTAGGAAAAGGTGATGTTCTTTACGCGTTCTCCGTGACGCAGAGAATTGTCGATGAGGTTCTCGTGAACCTTCTCAAAAAGGGGATCGGCATACACTTCGAGCCCGTCGAGTTTTGTCGTGATGTTCACGATACCTTGGGGACGGGCTGATTTGAGGGCATTGATGCTCATCGCGACATCCTGCCAGATGGGTGCGTTGACCCCGAGTTCCTCGTAGTTTTTGGTGAACTCAATCTGTCGTACAATATGACCGGCAACCCGCTCCTCTTTATCTACCAGTGCCAGGAGATCCGGATCGCTCACCTGCTCTTTCATCAGACCAATGTATCCCAAAAGCCCGGTCAGCTGGTTCCTGATATCGTGGCGGGTTATGCCGGAGAGGAGGTTGAGTTTCCGGTTTGCCGTTGCAAACGAAGATTGTGCCATATCAAGCTGCGTGTTTGCATCCTTCAGGTTCTCATTGAGCACCAGGAGCTCACGGTTCTGCCGTATGAGTTGCATCTGGTAGCAGCGGAGCTGTTCTGCAACGGTGCCGACAACAAATGCCACGATACCAAACATCAATGCCCGGACAAGAGCCTCATGGGAAATACTTCCCGTAATGAGATCCGTAACGGCGATATGAAGGCTTCCCAAAAAAAGGGCGATCCAGATGGCTCTCTTCCCGTACCAGAGCCCGGCGATAACGATGATGAGGTAATAGAAATGAGTGTACACCACAGAGATGCCCAGGGTGTAATGGACATAGAACTCAAGGAACAATCCCGCGATGACCAGGAGGGCAAGTTTTACCGGGTGGGGCTCGGTGAGTATCCGCCACCAGGTGCCCGGGACCTCACAATTTTTTAGTCGGATTGCGTCATCGTTCATAGCCTATCGCTATGGAGTGGTATGGGATACCGTTCCTATATAATGCTCACGATCCCTCCAAAACTTCCCCGCAATCGCTTCTCTTATCTCCCCTCACGCCCCATCTGTTCTTTAGTGTTCCGCGAACCTCCGGTAAAAAAGGTCCTCTACTGGTGCGAGGACTGTAATGTTCCCTTAATTGCGAAGAGCTGTGCGTGTGGAAAGGACGGGAAGAAGATCGATCTTCTCCAGCCCTTTGACCTCCGCCCTGCCCTGTCTGCTGACCACAGGCTGATCCGGAACCTCCTTGCGGAGCGGTACGGGGATGTCCCGGTTGCAAAGATCCTCCTCCTCAACAAGAGCGGCGGCGTTGACCGGGCAGAACTGGTGATCATGCACGGCGAACGGCTGGGGTGGCTCACGTTCAACCCGGTTGACCGCAAATTCCAGCTCGACCTTGCCCCGGAGGCGCTCCCGTTCCTCATCAGCCATGTGACAAAAGGGATCGTTGACCTGGAGATCCATACCGATGCCCGGAAAGAGCAGGGCCGGATCGGCGGCAAGCGGATCCCGTTAAAAACCCCGTTCCCGGACGGGACGGTGATCGTGAAGTACCGGGGCAAGTATGGTACCGGCATGGTCAGGGACAACGCGATCAAGGTCAAAGAGCTCAGGTCTGTTGTTCCAAAGATCCTTCCGGATCCCGGCTGGGACGTGGCGATTGAAAAGAACCGTTACCACCTGAAAAATCTCGAACGTGCCGCTGTCCGGACGATCAAGCACCACATGACAGACCGCCCGACCGCGAATGTCTCATTTTCCGGTGGCAAGGACAGTACCGCGGTATACCACCTTGCCCAAAAAGCCGGGGTGGAAAAAGCCTTCTTTATCGATACGAACCTTGAATTTCCCGAAACCTACGAGTTCGTCCGCTCGCAGGGTGTTGAGGTTGTGAGCGGGGCCGGGGACTTCTGGCAGGCGGTGGAGAAGGCCGGACCTCCGGGCAAGGACAATCGCTGGTGCTGCAAGTTCCAGAAACTCCGGCCGCTCAAGCTCTATCTTGCAAAGACCGGTCCCTGCGTCACGATCCAGGGGAACCGCTGGTACGAATCATGGAACCGGGCAACGCTTGAGGAGACGAGCCAGAATCCCGACAACCCGCTCCAGCTCAATGTCTCGCCCATCCGGAACTGGCGGGCGCTGGAAGTCTTTATGTATCTCTGGTGGCAGGAGGTACCGATGAACCCCCTGTACGAGCAGGGGATCGAGCGGATCGGTTGTTACCTCTGCCCCGCCATGCTCGAGAGCGAGTATGAGATGATCCGGCAGACGCACCCGGATCTTGCCCGGAGATGGGACGAATTTGTTGAGCGCTGGGCAGAAAAGCGAGGGCTCCCTGACGCCTATTGCGACTGGGGGCTCTGGCGATGGCGTGCGCTGCCGCCCAAGATGCGGGAACTCTGCAGGGAGAAGGGCGTTCTGTTCAACCCGGATTATACGCTCCGTCCGGTAAAAACACCAATCGTCCGCAAGGATCGTGTTGATACACGGGAAGTGCCAGAATTGAAAGAAGCAATGACACCGGATGCGACAGGGGGGTATAATACCGAGGATATCCGCAGGGATTTCCCGCTCCTGTCCGAGATCATCTATTTTGACAACGCAGCAACGAGCCTCTCCCCTGAGCCGGTCATCCAGTCCATGGTCGAGTTCGAGCACAATTACCGGGCCAACGTGGGCCGGGGGATCCATCGCCTCACCCGGATCGCCAGCCAGCGGTACTGGCATGCCCACGAGAAGGTGGCCGGGTTTATCGGGGCAAAGGAGGGTGTCACCGTATTTACGAAAAGCTCCACCGAGTCCATCAACATGGTGGCGCGTGGCTTCCCGTTTGGGAAGGGCGACCGTATTGTCACGACCATCCTCGAACACCACTC
>DUHF01000224.1:3655-4683 GCA_013331015.1 Methanoregula sp. | reverse complement strand
CTTGTTGGCGGGAGGCTCTGCACCCGGTCTTTGTACTTCGCGGTCTTGTCCTCTGCAACCGCCTCCTTCTTGGACTCGGAGTGCTGGTCGGCGACAATCGAGTAGAAGTTGTCCGGCAGATCAACGACTGCCCCCTCCTTTGCAGCGATATCCTTGACCATCTCGGGCTGGATGCCGTGGGAGTCATACAGGGTGATGATCTCGGCAAGCGGCACGCGCTGGCTCTTGGCCTTGTAGGTCTTTGCCAGCTTCTGGACAATCCTTGTGCCGCGTTCGAGCGTTGCGGCATACTTCTCCGTCTCGCGGTCAACAATCTCCCGCACAACCGCGAGGTCCTGCTCGAACTTCTCCATGCCGATGATCCGGATCTGCGCTTCGATCAGGTCGGCAAGCGGTTCTGATATTTTGAGTTCGTGCATCATCCGCAGGGTCCGGCGGATGACGAGACGGGCAAGGTAGCCCTCGCGGACATTGGAGGGGACGATGCAGTCGCCGAGCATGAAGGCAAGGCAGCGGGTGTGATCAACGACCGCATAGACCTTCTCGACCGGCGTTATCATCTTGTCGAGCTTGTCCGGCGAGATCTCGATTGCGGCTGCCACTTTCTTTCGTAAGTTGAAGAGGTTGGTGCCCGAGATGTCCATGAGCCCGGCATACTTTGCGTTCAGGGCAAGGATCCGGGTATAGTCCGGGTTGTCGAGCATGTGGCTGAGACCGGCCGCGCTCATCACCCGGCTGACCATCTCGGGGAAGACCGCATCATAGATGGTTGGCGAGCCTTTCGAGGCCCAGACCAGCCGTTCGAGCCCGTAGCCGGTGTCAACGATCCGGAGTTGCATCGGGTAGTACATCTCGCCCTTGAGATCGTAGCCCTGCTCTTGTGTCTTCTGCTTCCCAAGGCTCATGAAGACGAGTGTTGCAACCTCGAGGCCGCCAATGAGGACTTCCACGCTCGGGCCGGCGTTCCCGCCACCCATCCACGGGTTCTCCTTGTAGGTGACTTTGGTGATGTCGCCGCCAATGGATGC
>DUHF01000224.1:0-3611 GCA_013331015.1 Methanoregula sp. | reverse complement strand
GGGGTATTGAAGGCGTGGTGCGCCATCATCTCGAACGTGGTGAGGTGCCGGCCGGATTTTCCCACCGAGTCCAGGTCGTTTAAGCGGATGCACGGCTGGGAGATGGTGAGCGGGTTTGCCGGCGGGGGAACCACGCCGCTTGTCACAAACGGCTGGAAGTCCGCGATGGATGCAATGGTTAAGTAGATATCGTCCCGCCAGCGGGCAACCACCGGGTACCGCCCGATCCGCGTGTGCCCCTGCTTCTCGAAAAAGGAGAGGTAGGCCTCGCGCATGGTATCGAGGGTGTGCGGCCGGAAGATGGGGTTTCCGATGAAGGTATAGGGTTCGCAGGGTGCATCCCCGCAGGTCTCACGCGACGGGTCGCGGGTCCAGTAGGCAGACCCGCAGGCTTTGCAGATCTTCCGCGTGAACCCTTGTGTCTTAAAATAATCGAGCTGGTATTCCTCTTCAAGCATGGGCGATCACACAATCGTCTGTACAGTTGCATGCGAACGGTAATCTAGGTTTTGCTTTTTAGCTTTTTTCCTGGTATCGCGGGATACAGGATGGAGGAGATGAGATTCCGGCCGGAATTTTTTCCGGTCATGGAAAAATTTTCCGTTGGTTTTTCCAATTTCCCATCCTTTATGTATCCGGTGCCACTAAGACGTAGTATCAAGAGTATTTTAAAGAGGAGATGTGATGTCAGAGATTTCAGGATCCCCGCTTGCCACGCTGGTATTGTTCATGGTCGGTCTTGCGGTTGCAGGAACGCTGGTTTCGGGTGTGCATTACTATGCCGTTGACCTGCCGGCACAACAGGCACTATCTGCCCCGGAGAACTTCAGCAGCTGTATGGTTGAATGTAAAAAAGAGACCGCAGAGTGCTCTGCAAAATATTGTCAGGGCCCCATGAATGCGAATTGCGCCGGATGTAATTTTATCTGCGGGGGCATGTGCGGGGATACCCACACATAGTAGTGTGTGCCCTTAACAGGGTAACAGCCCTAGGGCCGTTCTCCCGATTATTGCCCCCGGTGATTCTTCCGTAATCTCCCTGGGGAGTTTTGATCCCCGCCGGCAAAATTTTTCTTCCCACTTTTTTTCCGTTCACCCATGCATCGGGGGGGCTCACTTCATCTGGTCGACATACCAGCCATCCACCCGCTCGAACCTCCCGGTGGCAACCGCTATCCGGACGGCAATGAGGTGCCAGCAGGTCCGGCCCCGGTACATGAAGTCCCGGCACGTGCAGAAGTCCTCGTCCACCACGTACTCCCCGGTACGGCCTTCCACGACAAAGAAGTCATGATATTTTTTTATCCTGCCGGCATCCAGTGCGGAGACCGCCTTCTTTCCCCTTGGCCCGAGCACAGCCTCGATCTCTGCCCGGAGGCTCTCGTCAAGGGACGGGCACTCAGCCAGGCGCTGCCAGAGATCGCTCATGGGATGATGGAGAGTTGTGGCGGGTCGGGAATAAACATCCAGCCCATCTTTTGGGCAAGGCGTTCCATGCCCGGCGCTTCGAGCGCGTAATGCGTGGCCTCGATGCAGGGCAGCGGGGCGGAGCGGTACACGGAATGCTTCAGTTCAGCAGAGAGGAACGCACCGGCTCCCAGCGCTACTGCCTCGGCCATGAATGCCGGATCGAACCCGCTCCCCCCGGCAACTGCGAGCCTTCCGGGCAGGTGAGCCGGCCCCCAGACCCGGATTGGGCAGGCAAGGCGCCGGCCGATCTCCGCAATCGTGAGCGGGCAGTCGCCAGCAAGGCCAAGCGTCATGGGCCGGGTATTGGTAAGCCCGAGCAGTTCAGCCAGCGCGTCGTTGATCCCGCCATCGGCATGGTCGAAGTTGGTATGCATGACCCAGATGTTCAGGCCGCCCGCGAGGACATCGCGCAGGAGCGAAGCGGTCTGGCCGGTCAGGGAGGTGACCGGGGTCCAGAGCGGGGTGTGGTGGACAACGAGCATATCGGCTCCTCCCGCGATCGCCTCTTTGATGACCGCCGGGGTTGCGTCAAGGGCACAGGCAACCCGCTGGATCTCCGGTCTCCCTTCCACGATGAGGCCGATCCTTCCTGCATCAAAGTCCTCGGCAAGGTCTGGCGGGGCGAGCCGCTCCATCTCTTCTGTGAAGGCACGCACATGCATACAGGATTATTGACGGTTGAGGGTTAAAATCACATTTATTACCAAAGGTAATAACAATTACTTTTAATATGCACCAAATGGAATATCTGGGTATGCACAAGACCATTGAACAGATCCATGAACGCATCCGGGACGGCAATGCCCGCGTGGTCACGGCAGAAGAGATGCCCGCGATCGTTGCCGAGCTGGGGGAAGTAAGAGCACTCAAAGAGGTTGACGTAGTAACGACCGGTACTTTTGGCGCCATGTGCTCATCAGGCGCGTTCCTCAACTTCGGCCATGCCGAACCTCCCATCAGGATGGAGCGGATCTGGCTCAATAATGTCGAAGCATACGGCGGACTTGCCGCAGTCGACACCTACATTGGCGCCACCCAGCAGTCCGATACGCTCGAATCGGAGTACGGCGGTGCGCATGTCATCGAGGATCTTGTTGCAGGAAAATCCGTAGAACTGCGGGCGAGCTCCCATGGGACGGACTGTTACCCGCGGCGCACCATCACCACCGATCTCCTTTTGGAGAACCTGAACCAGGCGATCATGTGCAACCCGAGGAATGCGTACCAGCGGTACAATGCCGCAACCAACACCACCGACCGGACCCTGCACACGTATATGGGGATCCTCCTTCCGGGCAGCGGCAACATCACCTACTCGGGGGCAGGGGTCCTCAACCCGATCTCGAACGACCCGGGCTTCCGGCTGATAGGGAGCGGCGTGCCCATCTTCCTCTGCGGTGCACCGGGGATGATCGTGGGTGAGGGTACCCAGCACTCGCCCGCCGGCGGCTTTGGGACGCTGATGGTGACCGGCGATCTCAAACAGATGTCGCAGGATTACCTCCGTGCCGCTACCATGACCGGGTATGGCGTGACGATGTACGTGGGGCTTGGCGTTCCGCTGCCGGTCATCGATCTCGATGTGGTCCGGGCAACCGCGGTGCGTGACGAGGACATCCGCGTTGATATCCTCGACTACAGCGTGCCCGGCCGGTCCCGGCCGACCGTAAAGAACGTGAGCTACGCGGAGCTGCGCAGCGGCACGGTAGACCTGAACGGCGAGGAGGTCCGGACCTCGTCCCTTTCCAGTTACCGGAAGGCGCGGGAGGTTGCGCAGGAGCTGAAGGGCTGGGTAGAGAAGGGATCGATCCGGCTCACCCTGCCAACCCGCCCCATTGATGCAAAAAAGCAGGCCCACCCGATCCACCAGACCGCCCCGGGCCCACGGGTGCTGGACATCATGTGCCGGTCGGTCATCACGGTCAGCGAGACCGAGGAGATCACCACGGCGGCAAAGAAACTGCTCAAGGGCGAGGCAAACCACCTGCCGGTGGTCAATGCCGAAGGTGAGCTGGTGGGCATCGTCACCACCTTTGATATCTCGAAAGCGGTGGCAAATCCCGGCAAGGCACACCTGGTTAAGGACATCATGAAGCAGAAGGTCATCACGGCAACCCCGGAGGAGTCGGTCGATATCGCGG
>DUHF01000214.1 GCA_013331015.1 Methanoregula sp. | reverse complement strand
AGGGCAAAGGACTCCTCATCCGCGTCCTCAACAGCGAGAAAACTGACTCCTACGAGCAGCGGGTGATCGCGTTCATCACGATGCTCTCCAAAGACGGGGTGCTTGATACCGACCAGATCGAGGCGCTGACCAAGAAGGCCGAGACCATCAGCAGCGCAGAAGAGACAGCGCTCCGGTACCAGCGCTCGCTGACCGATGTCACAAGCCGGGTGGATTCCACGCTCTCAAACCTGTATATTGTCGATGGACGCAGCCATCTCATGACACTCGTGCTGCCGACCATCGTCCTCCTGGGAATAACCATCATCCTTGCCATCGTCGCTCCCATGCAGGCCTATATTGTTTTCCCAGCCCTGTTCCTGTGGATAATCGTTTTTATCCAGCTGGCGATTGCCTTTGCTGCCCCCTCGACCCTGTTCGGGCACTGGAAGGACGACCGGTACCGGGAGAAACTCGAATGGGACGCGTTCACGCGCTTCCTCTCGGACATGGCTATGATCCAGAAGTATGCTCCGGCCGATCTCTCGATGTGGGGAGAATGGCTGGTGTACGGCACGGCACTCGGCGTCGGGGACAAGGTCGAGGCTGCCATGAAGGCGCTCAATGTGAAGATCCCTGAAGCCGGGGTCCCGATGGGCGTTGTGGGTATGAACTATGCCTTCCTCCCGCTCATGCACTTCACTCCCCCAAGCCACGGGAGTTCCGGCAGCGGAGGGTTCGGCGGCGGCGGCTTTGGTGGAGGCGGGGGATTCGGGGGCGGCGGCGCGGGCGGGCGGTAACCTCCCCTCCCGATGCCGTTTACAATATAAACCCGCACAAACCATATGAATACCAAAAAGGGAATCTGATCATATGCAATATACGGAAGGGCAGCTGGGCAGGGTCTTTGTCGTGCGGATTGACGATGGCGAAGACATGCTCGCAACCCTCCGCACCTTCGTTGCCAAGAAGGAGATCCAGGCCGGATCCATCATGTTCCTTGGCGCCCTGATGAGCGGGAGGATGGTGACCGGTCCTGAAGAGCCGGTCATCCCCCCGGTCCCGCATTTTGTGATGTTCGAAGGCGGCTGGGAGGTCTTTGGCATCGGTACCATCTATTCCGGTGAAGGTGGTCCCCACATCCATTACCATGCATCGGTCGGCCGATCGGGCCATGCCCTGACCGGCTGTCTCCGGGAGCAGGCAACCACCTACCTGATTGTCGAGGCAGTCATTCACGAGTATGTCGGCCTCTCGGCCCGGCGCGAATTCGATGCCAGGATGCATCTCCACCTCCCGGTACTGGGTGGGAAGGACGAGGGTGCCCAGAAGACCCTCGAAGAGATCGATTCAAAGCAGGATACCCTCCCCGAAAAAAAGGAGGATGATGTGCCCGGAAGCGAGCTTTCGGGCGGGCTTGCCGAGATCATCCGTGACCTGACAAGGCGGCCCCCGTCATGATTCATTCTGTCGTAAACCTGATACACCCCCCATTAGCGTTTTTTCTATGATCCCCCAGCCACGATTTCTCCCGCTGTCTGCAAAGGAAGGGAATAAACTGGGTATCGACCAGTTCGACATCATTCTCGTGACCGGGGATGCGTATGTTGACCATCCCTCGTTTGGCACCGCCCTCATCGGCAGGGTTCTCTGGGATGCCGGCTTCACGGTAGGGATCATTGCCCAGCCGGACTGGAAATCGGAAACCGACTTCATGGCGCTTGGCGCCCCGCGGCTCTTCTTTGGGATCTCCTCGGGAAATGTCGATTCGATGGTGAACAACTTCACCCCGAACCTGAAGCGACGCAGCGATGACGTCTACTCACCCGGCCGGATCCCCCGGCGTCCCGACCGGGCAACCATCGTGTACGCGAACAAGGTTCACGAACTCTTCCCGGGCATTCCGGTCGTCATTAGCGGCATCGAAGCAAGCCTCCGCAGGTTCGCCCACTACGATTACTGGCAGGACAAGGTCCGTCAGGCGATCCTTGCCGATGCACCTGCTGACCTGCTGGCCTTCGGGATGGCAGAACTCCAGATGGTGGCAATCGCACAGCGGCTTGCTGCGGGGGACCCTGTCACCTCTCTCCAGGATATCCCCGGCACGGCATACCGTATCGATCTTGCCACCTGGCGGAGCCGGGAGAAGGAGGGCATCGTCGAGCTTCCGGGATTTTCTGAAGTCTCTTCGGACAAGACCGCGTATGCCCGGGCATTTGCCCTGCACTATCGCGAGCAGGATCCGGTCTCGGGGAGGCCGGTTGCCCAGCCGCATCCCAAGACGGTTGTCATCCAGAACCCCCCGGCCCGCCCGCTGACAACAGAAGAGCTCGACCATATTTACGAGCTTCCATTCAGCCGGCTGGCACACCCCTCGTACCGGGAACCGGTTCCCGCTCTTGAACCGGTCCAGTTCTCGGTCACCAGTCACCGGGGCTGCTTTGGTGCCTGCTCGTTCTGCGCCCTGACCCATCACCAGGGCCGGATCATCCAGAGCAGGAGTCCCGCCTCCATCGTTCGCGAGGTGACCCGGATTGCGGGGATGAAGAACTTCCGGGGCATTGTGCAGGACGTGGGAGGGCCGACTGCGAACATGTTTGGTATGCGCTGCTCCCGGTGGGATACGGCGGGCACCTGCCGGGACAAGTATTGCAGCCCGGCCTGCCCGACACTGGATACCAGCCACCGGCAGCAGTGCGAGCTGCTGGCATCCCTGCGGGCGATCCCCGGCGTGAAGAAGGTCTTTATCGGGTCCGGCATCCGCTTCGATCTCGTGATGGCCGATGACAGCGACTATCTCAGACAGATCTGTGACCACCACGTCTCCGGCCATCTCAAGGTGGCCCCGGAGCATGTAGCCCGGCATGTCACGAAGATCATGAACAAGCCGGGAAAAGAGATCTTCGATAATTTCCGGAAGAAGTTTGCAGCCCTGCAGGAGGGACGAGAGAGAAAACAGTACCTTCTGCCGTATTTCATGTCCGGCCACCCGGGCTGTAC
>DUHF01000115.1 GCA_013331015.1 Methanoregula sp. | reverse complement strand
GAGATCTGGGTTGCCATAACACTGGCAGTGGATTTCAGCCCCATCTTGAGTGAACTCTGAAGGGCATCGTTCTGGTTGTTGTACGCGACCAGGGTGAGCGATCCAATGATCAGGATCACCAGGATCGAGCTGATTAAGACCTTTTTCGAGTTTACCAATGAGCAGTTCATGAGCGTAACCTCCTTGTTGCGATACCGATTGCAAGTATTGCCACACAACCTCCGATCAGGGTAAGTGGAGAAGGCGCGGATTCGGGTGTCGGCGCCGGTGCGGCCTGCATGCTGATGGCAAGCGGGGTTGTCTGACCGGCCGTTACTGAAGCAGTGGTGGTGTAATCGATGTAATTGGTATACTTGAGCAGTATCGTGTGGCTACCCGCTGGAATCCCGTTGAGGACAGCCGGGGTGTATCCCTTGAACAGGTTGTCGACATACACCTCTGCACCCGATGGTGTTGAGACGATGTTGAATCCGCCATTTGCGGGGACCGGTGTCGGGCTGGGACCGATCGGTGACAGAACCGCGTTGATCGGGTTGACGATATTGGGCTGGACATACACGGTGTTCATCCATTCATTGTATCCGGGTGCCGTGATCTTGAAGAGCCGGTTCCCGCTGGCGACATTGTAGAGGGTCAGCATGCCGTTTGGGGGGACTGTCCCCTGTGCATTACTGTCCATGAACACACTTGCGCCGGGCAGGGAGGTGATTGCAACGGTGCCAAACACTGCCGGTGCCATGTTGGCATTCAGTTTCTGGTTGGTGTTGGCGTTCACGTAAACGGTGGTCGTGTAGTCAGAATAGCCCGGAAGCGAGAGCCGGATGGTGTGGCTGCCCGGGTACTGGGTGACGGTGAGCGGGGCTTTTCCCTGGTAGGACCCATCGACATACACCATCGCATGATCGGGATTTGATGTGATCGAGACCGTCCCGGTGCTGCGGGGTGCCGGAGGCGAGAGCTGGAGGTTCGGGTAATAGGTTGCTGTCTGGCCGGCATAGACATTGATCAGCTGGGTGTCCGGTGTATACCCGGAGAGGGACGCCTTCATGGAATAGGTTCCCGGTGGGAGGTTGGGGAGCGTCATTGGTGAATAGCCCTGGAAGTTACCGTTCATGTAGATGGCGGCACCCGAAGGGCTCGACTGGGCGTAGATAGCCCCGTTCAGGACGGGGGGAACGGTCGTCTGTGTCGGGACCGGGTTCAGGGTTGCATAGACTGCCACGTGTTCGCCGTCAGAGGGCATGCGGGAGAGCGGGCCGGACCAGGTGGTGTACCCGGATTTTGTTACGGTTATGGTGCGGACCGGCGATCCGGTGGGTGATACGGCAACGGTGCAGATACCCTGTGCGATCGTGCACTGGTAACTGCCATCGAAGGAGACCGATGCCCCGTCGACATTGCAGTGCGTGTCAATGTATCCCTTGCCGCCCCCTACTGACGTTGGCTCAACGGTCGGGATCGTGACCGTGACGGTCGGTTCTGTGGTCGGAACCGCGGTCACAACGGTGGGAATGGTAATCGTTGGTTCCGTTGTCGGCACCTTAGTTGGTGGAGCCGTGGTGGGCTCCGGTGTAGGCTCCGTTGTCGGGGCGGTCACCGGATTAATGATACCCGTAGTTTCCGTTGGTGTGACATCACTATCACCGGCAACGGGGGCGATGGCTGCGGTGAGAAGAATGCACATGAGCAGCACAAAGGGCAGATTCAGTGTCGGATATTTCATAAAATCGCATCCTGCAAGTGTAAATCTGGAGAAGCGATCTATAAAAAGAATGGTTTTTGTTTTCAGGAGAGACTGGTAATCACCCGCGCAAGCCGGTGCATTCCCTCAATAATCTCCGCTTCAGAAGCTGACGAGAAATTGAGCCGGAGGGTGTCCGTTCCTCCGCCGTCAGTATAGAAGGGGGTGCCCGGCAGGACAGCGACGTTCTGGCGTATTCCCTCCTCAAATACCCTGCGGGAAGAAAGACCCGGTGGGAGCGTAGCCAAGAGAAACATCCCTCCCTCCGGGCAGGTATGTTCGATCCGTGGCAGGAGTTCATCGAAAAGATCACACATCATCCTGCACTTTTTCCCATATATTGAAGTAATTTTCCGGATATGTTCATCGGGGTCGCGGGTGGTAAGATAGCGGTGAAGGATCTTCTGGGAGAGAAAGTTAGAGTGCAGGTCAGCTGCCTGTTTAACAACATTGAACTGCGTGATTATTTCCCGGGGCGCGTACAACCACCCGATGCGCATCCCCGGGGCAACGATCTTTGAGAACGATCCCGAGATGACCGCCTGATCCGGCAGATACTTTTTCACCGGGGCCCGGGGGCGGGCATCAAAGAAGAGTTCCCCAAAGGCATCGTCTTCGTAAAAGACTGTACCGGTCCCTTCAAGGATCTCGGCAACAGCCCTCCGGTTCTCCTGTGAATAGGTTCTTCCTGACGGGTTCTGGGAATTGGGGATGCCATAGAAGAATTTAAGCGGGGTTGTTTCTACGAGTGTCCGAAACGCAGGAAGATCCAGCCCATCGTCCCGGATTGGTACGGTGTGGATGACCGGCTCATACAAGGAGAACGCCTCGATAGCGCCAAGATACCCGGGCCGCTCCATCCCCACAGGATCACCGGCATCCAAAAAGATCTTGGCAAAGAGGTCAAGGCACTGTTGGGAGCCATTCACAATTTGGATCTCATCTGCGGTTGCAAACAGCCCCAACCGCTTTCTGTACCGTTGTGCAATATATTCCCTGAGCGGACGGTAGCCGTCCGTAGTCGTATACTGGAGGGCAACACCTGCTTCCTCCTCCATGACTTCGCCGGCCGCCTTTGCTATCCCTTCGCAGTCTATCAGTGCTGATGAGGGAAGTCCTCCGGCAAATGATATGATTAATGGATCTGCTGATATTCGGAAGAGTTCTTCAAGAAACGAGGGAGGGGCATGAGCAAGCCGGCGGGAGAATCGAAAAGTCATATCAATCGTTACATCTCCG
>DUHF01000025.1 GCA_013331015.1 Methanoregula sp. | reverse complement strand
GGCAGCAATTGCCGTCATACCCCTGACATATTTCCTTCTAAAAGCCGACCGTGACTTCCCGGACATTTTGGCTGCATTCGGCCTTGGGATTCTCATCGCCTGCGAACTGGTGTACATGAAGGACAACATGGGAGAGACATTCTTCCGGATGAACACCGTGTTCAAGTGCTATCTCCCGGCATGGCTGATGCTTGGGACTGCCGCAGCAGTGATGGTCGGCCGCTGGCTCTCCTTGCGCCCGGAGATACCCTCAATCCCCACAAGAGATGCGACAGTCATAACAATTATCACCTTAGCCATACTGTTCATCCTCCCGTTTTTTGGATCCCCGCTGGTCAGTCAGGGTTCCGGAGGAACCCTTGACGGGCTTGCATATCTTGAGGAGCAGCACCCGGGCGATGCCGCTGCAATCGCCTATCTCCGGACTATTCAGGGAAACGAGATCCTTGTTGAGGCTGAAAAGGGCGATTACACGTATTACTCGCGGGTCTCTTCCTTTACGGGCATACCCGCAGTTGTCGGCCAGCCATTCCACGAGTTCATGTGGCGGGGGGACGATTCCGGCTGGTACTCGGAGCGACCTGCCGATATCAGGGCAATTTATGAGCAGCCGGAGAAGACCATTGCCCTGATGAAGAAGTACAATGCAACACTCCTGTATATCGGTGATCCGGAACGCGAGCGGTATTCCGTGGCTATTCCGGCCGAAGGACTTACGCAGGTTTATTCTGCTCACGGGACCGAAATATACCGGCTTGCGGCCTGATTGGCAATTTTTCCTCGCCGGATATCCCCGTTCTTTTTCCGGTCCGAACCCCGGCGTTCACAAACCTTTATTTCGGTTCCTGCCGTAATGATATGGCTACATCATTGCAAACTGATGAGTAATGAAGGAGCAAAAAGAACTCCTGAATGAGGTGAGTTATGTCAAAAGGCTACGTTAAAACCGAGGCTCCAGAAGAGCTCCAGAACAAGGCGCTTGAAGCCCTTGAAGTCGCACGGGACACCGGAAAGATCAAGAAGGGATCCAACGAAGCAACCAAAGCCATCGAACGCGGCATTGCAGCACTCGTGGTTATTGGTGCGGATGTTGAACCTGAAGAGATCGTCATGCACCTTGGCCCTCTCTGCGATGAGAAGAAGGTTCCTTACATCTTCATCAACAAGCAAAACGATATCGGCGCTGCAAGCGGTCTCGATGTCGGTTCTGCCGCAGCAGCAGTCGTCAAGCCCGGCAAGGCAAAAGAGACGATCGACGAACTTGCAAAGCAGCTCGAAGCGCTGAAGGCGTGAGGATAGTATCATGGCAAACGATGCAACGCCTGCAGAAGTAATCGAGGTTGTTGGCTCAACCGGCATGCACGGTGAGGCAATGCAGGTCAAGTGCCGCATCCTCGACGGCAACAACAAGGGCCGGATCATCACCCGGAACACGGTGGGTCCGATCCGGGAAGGAGACATCATCATGCTCCTTGAGACCGAGCGCGAAGCAAAGAAAATGTCGAGGCGGTGAAGCACATGGTTGAGCAGCATGTCTGCAGTTTCTGCGGAATCCAGATGGAGCCTGGCACGGGCAAGATGTACGTGAAGAAGGACGGCACCATTCTGTACTTCTGCAGCACCAAGTGCCAGAACAACCACAAGCTCGGGCGGGTCTCCCGCCGGGTCCAGTGGACCACTGCCGGAAGAAAGGCACTCGGCAAGGAGTAAGGGTCCATGGACCGCTCCTTTGTAATGGTCAAGCCAGACGGGGTCCAGCGCGGCCTTGTCGGCGAGATCGTTTCACGGCTCGAAAAAAAAGGCTTAAAGCTCGTGGCCGCACGTTTCGAGAAACTTCCCGAGGCACGGGTCACCGAGCAGTACAAGGAACACTTATCAAAACCGTTCTTCCCCGGACTTAAGACTTACATCATGGGTGGCCCGGTCTTCCTCATGGTCTGGGAAGGTAAAAACGTGGTCGCGATCGTAAGAAAGGTCATCGGCGCGACCAACCCCCAGGAAGCAATGCCCGGCACCATCCGTGGCGACTTCGGGATCGACATTGGCAGGAATGTCATCCATGCCTCGGACTCGCCCGAGAGTGCAGCCCGCGAGATCGGGATTCACTTCAAGGCAGACGAGGTCTGCACGTACACGCGGATCGATGAGTCCGTGCTGTACGAATACTAACTTTTTTACCGTAACTTCTATTACCTCACGAGAACGCACTATCCTTTATGGATGGAGAAGTGCTCAGTTTTGCGCTGCTGGCAATCTCTTCGGTTCTTATCATTGTCAATCCCCTGGGCGCAACCCTGTTTTACGTCTCCTTAACATCCGGTCTCGATCCGGCAACACGGGCGGGTATCGTGAAGGATTCCTGCCGGTTTGCCCTCTTCATCCTCCTCTTCTTTGCCATACTTGGCACCTGGATCCTCCAGCTGTTTGGCATCAGCCTTGAAGCGTTCCGGATAGCAGGCGGACTTCTGCTCTTTGGGATCGGCATGGAGATGGCCTATGCCAAAACCTCCCGCACGAAGATGACCGCCACCGAGAAGTACGAATCGCAGGATATGGAAGATATTGCGATAATGCCAATCGCCATGCCCATGATTGCCGGGCCGGGAGCTATCACCACTTGTATCGTGCTGATGAACG
Organism: Methanoregula sp.; assembly: GCA_013331015.1. Classification (GTDB taxonomy): domain Archaea; phylum Halobacteriota; class Methanomicrobia; order Methanomicrobiales; family Methanospirillaceae; genus Methanoregula; species Methanoregula sp11803u. The sequence continues at coordinate 1,441 of DUHF01000025.1, read as the reverse complement.
AGGCGCTTACCTTACCCCCGGTCGCGATCGTTGTTGTGGCGCTGTCGGTTATGCTCTCAATCGGGATCACCTATTATATGATGCGAAATTCAGATTATATCATGTCAAAGATCGGGCAGCGGGAGTACCGGGCGATCAGCCGCCTGATGGGAATGCTCCTGATTGCCATCGCGGTGCAGTTCATCATCAACGGGATCTGGATGGCATTTCCCGCACTCAAAGGAGGATAAGATTTGAGTAAATTTGAAGAGGGGGACTGGGACTTAACCTCGATTGGCCTTGTCCTCATAGGGAGCAGCATAACAGTCGCCGGGATGATCATCGCAGCCCTGCTCCTCGGGGCGCAGCTGCCAATGGCCCCCTTCCTGCTCCTCACCACCGCATTCCTGATCGTTATGAGCGCCGTCATTATTGTCTATTATGATGCAAAGCATGAACCAGACAAGAACTGGCCAAAGACCTGATACGGTTATCCGGGCATGCAGCGCCCAGATGTGCAGTGCCTGGGAAGACCCGGAGAAGTCGCTTGCCAAAGCGGAGGTCTTTATCCGGCATGCTGCCGCAAGCGGCGCCGACATCATCTGTTTTCCCGAGCAGTTTGCCACCGGCTGGGATCCGAAATCCCGCGAGAATATCGAGGATCCTGACGGGAGAATCGTAACCGCTCTCCGATCTGCTGCACAGGATGCCGGGATCTCCATCATCGGTTCATTCCGTGAGCAAACTGCCCCCACTCCGAGGAACACGGCTGTTGTTATCGCAGGAGACGGATCAGTCCTTGCATCATATGCCAAGATCCACCTCTTCTCTCCCGCAGGGGAGGACAGGGCTTTCACCCCCGGCACAAACCTTGGGATCTTCAGGCTTGGTACCATGAAGTGCGGTATGGCAATCTGCTATGACCTCCGGTTTCCGGAACTGTTCAGCGCATATGCTGCCCGGGGCGTCCAGGCGATTTTTGTCCCTGCGGCCTGGCCAGAAAGCCGGATCCGGCACTGGGAGCTCTTCATTTCTGCCCGCGCTGCCGAGAACCAGATGTATATTGTAGGGGTGAATATGACCGGGACAACAACGGTTGACACCTATTGTGGTGCATCCATGACCGCAGATCCAAATGGCACAATCATCAGCCGGGCTGGAGGGGCGGAGCAGCTCCTTTTTACGGATCTTGACCCGGCTGTTGCTGATGCAGCCCGGTCATTGTTCCCGGTGATAAAGGACCGCAGGAACGCTCTCTATCGCGATCTCTCCCTGTAACCCTTACCGTCCCTCGCGAATTTTTCCCCGTGAACCGCACGCTAATATGTAAGTTCACGACCAATAGTAAGCCATGTACCATCTCGCATGCGTCAACTGTGGAGCCACCTACCCCGCTGACGAGATCATCTACAACTGCAAAAAGTGCGGCCACCTGCTCGCGGTAAAATACCCGCTCGATACC
>DUHF01000093.1:3880-4801 GCA_013331015.1 Methanoregula sp. | reverse complement strand
ACAGGCAATCAACCGGCAGATCGAAGACCAGAAACGGCAGATCCTGTTAAATTTTGCCGGCGTGACCTACATCAGCAGCGGTGGTCTCCGGGTGCTGCTTGCAACAGCAAAGAAGTTAAAAAATCCCGGGGATAAATTCGGGCTTTGTTGTCTTGCACCCGAGGTCCTGAAGATCCTCAAACTCGCCGGGTTCACCTCAATCTTTGCTATCTATCCGTCTGAGGGCGAGGCACTTGCCGGCTGGTGACAACCAGCTCGCCTCCTTAGTGTGGCAACCGATACCCGGGGCTTGCGGGGCTGCAATCTACCCGCTGATCCGGAAGATCGATACCATCTCCTCCAATTCCTATCTTATTGCCACCGCAGATGCCCTCATCCTCATCGATCCCGGCGGAATACCCGGGCAGGTGGAAGCGTTTTTAAAGGTTATCCGGACCTGCCGGGAAGAGAAAGATCGCCCGGTCTTTGTCATCCTCACCCATGCCCACATCGACCACTTCATCGGGGTTCAGTCCATCCCGGCCTTTGCGTATGCCAAAGCCGTTATCTTTGCCGTGCAGGAAGCAGGAGCAGTTGCCCTTGAACAGGGTGACGGAGGGATCACGCAGGGCACCCTGTTGAACATTCCCATAACCCCGATGAACATTGCACTCCCGCTCCTGACCTGCAACCGTTCCTCCTGCCGGGGAATACCGGGTCAGCTCGCGTTTTCCAACGGCGCAGAGATCACCATCACGCGCGATACCCCGGGTGATGCCCCGGTCTCCCTGGACCGGGAGATACTCCGGTTCGGTCCCGGCCCGGAACTTGAGGTATATCATACTCCCGGCCACAGCCCTGACAGTATCTGTATCCGCATGGGCTCACTCCTCTTCTGCGGGGATCTCCTCTTTGCCGCAAGCCCCGGGATAGCCGGCCTCG
>DUHF01000093.1:2428-3852 GCA_013331015.1 Methanoregula sp. | reverse complement strand
TCCCGCGGGGGCATATCCACCATCTGCCCGGGTCATGGCCGGGTGATTGCGGCACTGGATGCGGTTCGGATGGTTGCTGCTGTAAAAAAGGATGCCCTTGCACTGGATGACATTGCTGAGCTCAACAGCGAGAGGGCGGCATGGGCGGCAGAATTTGCAGAGGACAGCATGGAGCAGGTCAATGAGCTCTTTACGGTCATGGCGGGGCGCTTGTTCTATGTCTCTTATGTCATGGACGAACTGGGCGAGTCCGATCTGGCCGAACAGACCACTTCGCTGATGCGGGAAGATATGATTGACGGACTCCTCTGTGCATTCCGGGATTTTGCGGGGGAGCACCACGAGCGCGGCGATACGGTTTCCATGCACCTTGCACTCAAAGCCGGGCAGGTGATAGCAAAACTCCAGCAGTCATTTGCACAGGATGAACTTGCCCGTATCATCGACCCGAACCTTGCCGGGCGGGCGAGCCGGCTGCTCTCGGATTACACCACAACGCTCCGGGGGTTCACGCCCCCGTGTGAGATCGCCGTCTGTGAGATCAGGTCCCTTACCGAAGCGCTGGTGACCGGACTTACGGTGCCGGCCTGCTCGGACGAGGATCTCTTATCAAGCGGGGATGACGATGAGGCATTTACCCAAATCCTGCTTTCCCGTATCGGCACCCGTCCGGTCCTTGAAGAGGTGGAGGTCGTGTTTCGTGCGGATGGCCCAATGTTTAACGCCCTGGTCGACCGCGATCGTCTCATTGACCTCCTGACCTATATTATCGAGGATCTCGTGGGGACCATGACCGGTCGGATCATCATCGAACTAAAGAACCGGGAAGAGAATATCACCCTCACGCTCAGCGGGGATATCCCGGAAGGGGGCGTATCGTACGAGCCCCGGACCGCACGGTTCCTCAAGGGGCTTGCACAACGTGCCGGGGGCAGTCTTGTGATGCGGGGCGATGACCGGATGCAGAAATTTGAGATAACGGTTGCCGCAATCCTATGACCCCTTCATCCCGCAGCCGGAAAAAACGGTCATTGCCGTTGTTGGAATTCCACAATCTTTGCGTTTATATCGGGGCAAAGAAGGCCCTCAGTTCGCTCTCGGTAACCATCAGCGAAGGGGAACAGGTTGCCATCCTCGGACCCAACGGTGCCGGGAAGTCCTCGTTTATCAAAACGGTCCTGCGCGAACTCTACCCGGACCCGGATACCAAAGGTCTCATCTTCCGGATCCGGGGTAACGAGGTGTGGGATGTTTTTGCCCTCCGCTCAACGCTTGGGGTAGTCTCAAACGATCTCCAGTACGCCTTCACCCGCGAGATCACCGGTCGTGAAGTCATCCTCTCGGGTTTCTTCTCAAGCATCGGCTTATTCAACCAGGAGATAACGCCCGCCATGTTCCAGAAGGCGGATGAGATCCTCTCCTTT
>DUHF01000093.1:0-2375 GCA_013331015.1 Methanoregula sp. | reverse complement strand
GACCCAAAAACGCTCATTCTTGACGAACCGACCAACAGCCTCGACCTGCATGCCCTCCACGCGTTCCGGCAGCTGCTCCGGAAGGTTGCACAGTCCGGTACCGGCATCATCCTTGTCACCCACAATATCCATGATATCATTCCGGAGATCTCCCGGGTGATCCTGATGAAGGATGGCAGGTTCATCCGCGACGGGAAGAAAGAATCGGTCCTGACCGCAGGTGAGATTGGGCGGCTCTTTGACATCCCGGTTACGGTTCATGAAGAGGGGGGCTGGTACTACCTGACCGGGTACTGAACCCTGGTTTCCCGGCACTATCCTGTCCCGGTCAGCGGGTCATCTCCACATGGTGCCGGCTCTGCCTTCCGGAAACCCCCCCGCGGAACCGTTATCTCGAACCGGGCACCGCTGCCATGTTTACCGATCTCGTGGATGGCAATATTGGTGATGCCCAAAATCTCCCGGACCAAAAAGAGACCATAACCGGTATTTTTCCCAAATCCTTTGGTAAAGATCTTCTGCTTCTCATCCAGCGGGATCCCGATCCCGTCATCCTCGATGAAGATAACAAGTTCATTTCCAGCCGGCTCGCACCTCACGATCATGGACGTAACGTGTTCCCCGTGACGGAGGGCATTGTCAAAGAGGTTGAAAAAGACCTTCTCGATCATGGGATCGGCAAAGAGTTCCCATCCCGAACACAGGGATGTGAACGTCACTCCTGACGGTTTTACCTTGTCAATGAGGGTGTCGAGAGGGAACCAGCCCGGTGACTGCTTCCCGAGATCCTGGTACGCCCGGGTAAACTCGATCTGCCGCTGGATCGTGTCGCAGGCGTTTGCAATCTTCTGTAAGAAATCCCGGATCGCATCATCCGGCTCTTTCATCAGGGCGAGCTGGATGTACCCGTTCAGGATGGTGAGCTGGTTTGCTACATCATGGCGGGTGATGCTGCTGAGGAGGCTGAGTTTCTCGTTCGAGCGCCTGAGTGCAGTCTCCGTCTGTTTGAGCCGGGTGATATCACGCGAGATCCCAAGGACTGCCGGGATGGTCCCTTCGGTATCCCGCAGGGGGACCAGGTGGGTATCCTGCCAGATATCATACCCGGGAAACGGGACGGTACTCTCGACCCGGAGGGGTATGCCGGTGGTAAAGACCCGCTGGAGGTTCTGGTACTGGCGGGATGCTGCTGGATCGCAAAAGAGAATTTTCCGGGGCCGGCCGATGACCTCTGCCGGAGTCTTTCCCAGCATCTTCAGGCCGTAACTGTTCACGTACACCACGGTATCGTTCCTGTCGATGATGTAAATGAGGTCCTGGGCTGCCTCGGCAAGGGACTGGTACCGTTCGTCACTCTCTCTGCGGGCACTGATAGCAGCCTTCCAGGGGGAGATGTCGATGAGGATTCCCCATAATCCGGTAAGTTCCTCTCCCTGCAGGATCGGAGCGGTATAGATGAGTACGGGAAATGTACTGCCGTCCTTGCGGATTGCGGTATATTCCGGGCTCTCGTAGGGTTCCCCGTTGAGGAGCTTCTGCACATTCTCCATCACCAGCGGGTGCTGGGACGGGATGACGTAATCAAGGGCATGGATGCCCGTTTCAAAATCCTGCTGCGTAAGGCCGAGAACTGAAAATGCGTGATGGTTTGCGTAGGTTATCTTCAGGTTCTCGTCCATCTCAAAGACGATCTGGGGTAAAAGTTCGGCAAGCTTTCGGTATTTCTGCTCGCTTTTCTTTAAGGTCTCCGCACGCTGGTATTCACAGGTGACATCGTGGAATGTCCCGATGGCAGCCGGCCGGCCCTGGTACGTGGCAAGTCCCACCTTCATCCTGACGCGGATACGGGTCTTCTTGTCGGCATGGAGCACGGAGAACTCATAGGACTCCGTTACTGCGTCTCCCCCCATGCGCTCCCGGTTTCGCATAATCACCTCGTTTCGGTCTTCCGGTGCAACAAGTTCTGCAATCGGCCTGCCGGTAATCTCTTCTTCGGTATACCCACTCATCAGGGAGAGTGCCTGGTTGGCAAAGACCAGTTTTTCGTCCTGCACAATGAAGACCGGATCCTGGCTGTGTTCCACAAGTGCGCGATACTTCTCCCCCTCCTCCTTAAGTGCCATCTCGGCTGCTTTCCGCTCGCTGATGTCAAGGATTACCCCGCTGAAGACGAGTTCGCTGCCATGCCGGGTGGGGCTCGACAGACCCTGGAACCAGATCGTCCTCCCATCGGCGCGGATGAACCTTCCCTCAAACTGCCAACCCGCCGCCCGCGCTACCGCGTCCAGGACAGACTCCATGAACGCTGCCTGGTCATCCGGGTGAACCTGCCGGGTGAACCGGTCGAAAAAATCCTCGTGGATGGAGGTATCGAC
>DUHF01000323.1 GCA_013331015.1 Methanoregula sp. | reverse complement strand
TAGGGACAAACGTTCCGGACGATAACATAAAACAGTCGTTAACCGGCACGAAAATTCTCAACCAGGGAAATATCTTCACGGACCCGCTCGGCCTCGACAGCCGGGGTTTCTTCATGGGTTCAATCGATGGCCGGACACCGTACGGTGACGTGATCGGAGCAGGTCCGGTCAGTGAATTCAGTGAATCTCCCCGCGTGCCGGCAGCCGATCCAGACCGCCGGGCACTTTCGCGGTCACAATGGATGGCTGAATTTTTCAATTCATCGAGCCTTCCCAGAGGACATGGTTTCAACGAGTCCGACGTCCCGTCGGGATTTGCCTGCTACTCGTTCGAACCCAGACCGGATATCCCGATCAAAGTTATTGTCCTCGACGATACCCAGCGGGACACCGATCCTGATGGTTTACTCTTCATGTTCGGCTCTCTTGATACTGCACGGTATGACTGGCTCGTAAACGAACTGGAAAAGGGCCAGAAAGAAGACAAACTCATGATCATCGCGGCCCACATCCCCATCCGCAATGAATCGGCGGCGTCCTCGAAACTCTGGACACCCACGTCTTCGGTATCAGAGCAGCAGCTGATTGCAAAACTCCATACCTATCCGAATCTTGTCCTGTGGATGTCAGGACACGTCCACCGGAATACGGTTACCGCCTTCCCCTCACCGGACCCCGGTCATCCTGAGCTCGGCTTCTGGGAAGTTGAGACCGCATCCCTGCGCGATTTCCCGCAGCAGTTCCGTACCATCGAGATTGTCCGCAACAGTGACAATACGGTCTCAGTCTTTGCAACAGATGTTGATCCATCGGTCAGTGACGGATCGCCTGCCGCGATATCGCGGTCATACGCTGTCGCGACCCTGCAGACCTTCAACTCTACCCTGGTCCCCGGGCCGTCCGGCTCATACAATGCAGAACTGGTCAAACCATTAAGTCCCCAAATGCAGGTGAAGATCCAGAACTACGGGACTCCCATCACGGGGTAAACGGCACCGGATCAACTCCTTTTTTTTATGGCTGAAATATCCCTGTGATGGGATAGCTGTCCCATCCCCCCAGGGGATCTCCCTTTCAGATCGGGCATTTGAGGTACGACAACCGGAAAAAAGAGAGATTATGCCGATGATTAGCCCCAGGAATGCTGCAACAGGAACGGCTGCAATGCCGGGATTCGGGTTCAGGAAGCGCACTACGGGGTGCCACCAGAGGATCCCGGTTAAACCCGCCGCGAGCAGGAAAACGATCACCCCCAGGAGGGAGGTCTTCACCATGTCCAAAAGATCGCCGTACCGTCTCTCGCTGAAGTAATTCCCGGCAAGAATTCTGGTTCCCTGCCCGATGCCAAAGATCGGCCTGAGAAGATCTGAAGGAAGGCCTGTTTTGGGGATCGGATTTTCCGACGGGCACCGCTGGCGGGGAGATATGCAGCCTGCCTGATGGAGAGTGGGGGCCGCGAGGGAGCCCGTGGAATTCAGACAGGATAAAAAGCGGGATGCAAATCAATATACCTCCACATCCCCTCAAACGTACATGAGGACGATACTATTTCCTGTCATGCCAGCTGGTTCAGAGGAACGGCCCTGCCAAAAAACCGGTCACGGGGGGATTTTGGCCCTATCTCTCACTGCTTCCTGTTCAGCATCCTGCTCCTTACTCTCATCATGGTCCCGGCATCTGCCCAGGACCCGGTGAACCTCTCTGCCACTTCCCCCGAACCTGATGTGGTACATGTCGGGGTCTTTGTTGAGGATTTCAATGCGTTCAATGTTGAAGAGGGAACCGTTGATGCACATTTTTACGCAAACCTCCGTTCCGACAAACCGTTTTCCATGAGAGACTTCGAGATCAAGAACGGGGAAATAACACAATTCACCGCTATCAGCGATACTCCCACAGAAAAGAGATACCGGTTCTTTGCAACCCTGACCGTTGAACCCGACCTTCGCAGGTTCCCGTTTGACATTCATAAACTCCAAATCATTGTTGAACCAAAAACCCGGTCCGAACAGTCCCTGGTTATGGTGATCGATAATCCCAAAACCGGCTTTTCTAAGGATGCCAGTCCTCCGGGATGGCAGATAACCGGCCAGGCATACACGATAACAAACCAGTCCTCCATGGATGAGGAAATCCCCTATTCCCGGGCGATCTTCGGCTACGAGGTCACCCGGGACCACCGCTCAACAGCCCTGAAATTTTTCCTGCCGATCTTCATCATTGTCCTCATCTCGCTTGGCTCACTCATCATGAAGACCACCTCCCGGCTGGGAGTCAATGCCTCGATGTTCCTTGCCGCGGTCATGATCCACTGGCGTATTGCCGACTCAGTTCCGCTCGTTGCCTATGCAACCTTCCTTGACATCTTCATGATCATCACGTATGCAACGATCCTCATGGTGATCGTTTCCAGCTACCTTATCATACGATACCAGGAGTCGAAGGATCCCGCACGGGTTGAATTAATCAACTACTGGTCGATCCGGATCATCCCCCCGCTCGCGGCAGGGATGTACATCCTGCTCTTCCTCTCTCTCGTGCTCTGGAAAGCCGGCTGACCGGTATCCAAGGAGCGGGATCACCACCTTCATTTTTTTATTTTTCCCGTTTTGGCCGCGGTTACCGGCCGATCTTTTCTCAACGGGCTGGAGGAGTCAAAAAAGAGAACAGGGGCGGTTAGGGGGAGATGGGGATGACCGTCAGATGGTATCTTCCCGTCCTGCATCACGACGCCCCGGTCGAAATACCGCTGGAAAATATCCCAGAGTTTTTCTCCACCTTTCTCTCCTTCATATAGTGCCCCGGTCAAGGTGTGATCAGGCCCTGAACACCCGGGCCGTAACTGAATAACAATCACACCCGTCCCCCCGCCATGCAAAGAAGAATTGTGGTGTGATCAGGAGATACAAATATGAAAGCACAACGATTGATTTTCAATCCCTACCTTATCGTTGCCGTCCTGTTCATCCTTGCCGTTTCCATTGCCCCTGCGATGGCGGCAGATGCAAACAGCAGGTACATGAACAGTTTCTCGGCAGGCAGTGCAGGCCAGGGAAGTTCGTTTTCGAAAGCTGGCGGTGAGAAACATCCATTCACCCAGAAGAATACCGCGGGAATATCCGCTGGCAGTCCGGCGACGAACCTTAAAGCAGCATCCGGAGCGGATGCGCCGGTCAAGAAGGTGGATACACCCAGGAATCAATTACCGTGGTGGGCGTGGCTCCTCATTGCCATCCTGATCGTCCTGGTTGCTGCAGCTACCGCAGGAGTACTGGCAGCGGCGGCCGGAGCACCCGTAGGGATGGCTGGTATGGCCGGTGGTATAGCAGGGGCTTTGGGAGCAGGTTGAGCGGGTTTTGCTGCCATTGGTGTAGCGGTCGGGAGACCGGCTTCAGTACTTCACTCTTTTTTTACCCTCGCTTTAAAGAACAGTACAATCGAAAAAGGCGGGATCCCGATTGTGTCGACAGGCAGCAATACACCCGCCGGATAAAGAATGAGATCCGTCCAAAAGATTGTCTCGAAATAACCGTACATGCAATTAACCGGAACATCCCTACGCAGATCAACAGACAATTTTACCTAAAAAGACAATCATTCACTCACGGGTCGGGATGCCTGCTCACCTGTCTGGTAGCATTCAGAAGTTGCCGATAAAAAAAATGGATCCCTGACAGGGATCTGCATGCATTGTATCCACAGGGTTATACGAACGCTGCAATGA
>DUHF01000196.1 GCA_013331015.1 Methanoregula sp. | reverse complement strand
GCATTCCTGACCATCTCTTCGGTGGCCGCGCCGGTGGGGAGGAGAATGCGCATAAGTTCCCTTAATACCAGAGAGATAAAAACACTATGATCAGATGCTTACCTGCGACCTGCATGTACACACCAGTTATTCCAAAGACGGCGAGAGCAGTGTCGAGGAGATCCTGAAAAGAGCCGAAGAGCTGGGGCTTGATGCGATCGCCATCACGGACCATGATTCCGTAGACGGCGCAAAGCGGGCACTTACTATCCCGTCCCCGGTGCTGGTCATCCCGGGCATCGAGGTCTCGACACGGCAGGGCCACCTCCTCGTCCTCGGCGTCACCGAGGTCATCCCCGCGGGTCTTGATGTTATCGATACCGTTCATATCGCCCGCAGGATGGGAGCGCTCCTGATCCTTCCCCACCCGTATCATATCTGGCGTCACGGGGTTGCCCGGAGAAAGAAATCGGGGATGACGGTTGTAGACGCGGTGGAAACGTTCAACAGCCGGTATATTGTGGGATCGGCCAACAGCAAGGCAGCGCGGATCGCAATACGGCTGGGTAAGCCCTGTGTCGGTGGGAGCGATGCCCACAATGCAAAGTTTGTGGGTTTTGGCCGGACCTATGTGGATGCCGAGAAAAATGTCCCTGCCATCCTTGACGCGATCCGTGCCGGAAAAGTCACCTGCGGCGGAACAAAGACGCCGCTGCGCACCTATACCCGACAATCCCTCTCAAACACATGGCGGAAGATCAAACATATAACCCGGCACATGCAGCTCCGGTAAGGCTCGCATTCAGCGTCTCCTATCTTGGGAGCCGGTTCTTCGGTTCCCAGATGCAGGCCACGAGCCGCACGGTCGAAGGGGAGTTTGTTGCAGCCTGCCGCAGGCTCAGTCTCTTTGATGACTGGCGGCAGGCCGGGTTCCTGTTTGCCGGACGGACTGACCGGGGAGTTCATGCCCGCGGGCAGGTTGCAGCATTCACGACGGATGAACCGGGGCGTGCGATCCAGACGATCAACACCCAACTGCCACCCGACTGCTGGTGCACCGGTTACGCAGAAGTGCCGGCGTCTTTTCACCCGCGGTACGATGCACTGTCCCGCACGTACCGGTACTATTTTTCCGATCCTCCCGCGGATATCGCGGCCATGGATCGAGCCTCGGCCCGGTTTATCGGGAACCATAACTTTTCCAACTTTGCCCGGGTCGGTGACAAGAACCCGTTCCGGACGGTCCTTTCTGCGGGTGTCAGGGAGGAGGACGGGTTTGTTTTTTTTGACGTGACAGCCGAGAGTTTCCTCTGGCACCAGGTACGTTCCATGGCATCGGCGCTGCTCCTTATCGGGAGTGAAAATGCCCCTGAAGATTCCCTATCCCTGCTGCTGGAAGCGCCTGCCAAACGGCCGCTCCAGCCCGCACCGGCCGAGGGACTCATTCTCTGGAAGACGGATGTGGGAATCGAATGGATCCCCCTTACGGCGCGTGAGCGCAGTACAAAATTCATGGATCACCTCTGCTGCCATCACGCGCTGATGGAAAAGGTCAGCCGGACCCTGAAAAACCCGTAACGTTCCGGGCGCGTCCCGGTTCGTCCCCTCACTCAAACGACCGGGCACACCCGCTCGCAATCGCGGCGGCACTCACTGCCTTTGCCACTGCGGTAACAACGTCACGGTCAAGGATCGGGGGCAGGATGCGGTGCTTCTTTGGGTGCGTCACATAATCCGCAAGGGCATGGGCGGCAGCGACTTTCATCTCGTCCGAGATGCGGGTGGCATGCACATCGAGTGCCCCCCGGAAGATCCCGGGGAAGGCGAGCACATAGTTGATCTGGTTGGGATACTCGCTCCGCCCGGTTCCCACAATCGCTGCTCCGGCCATATAGGCATCGTGGGGCAGGATCTCCGGCACGGGGCTTGCCAGCGCAAAGATGACCGGGTCCTTGTTCATCGACCTGACCATCGCCGGGGTGACGATTGCCGGGACGGAGACCCCGATACAGACATCAGCGCCTTCCATGGCATCTTCGAGGGTTCCGGCCAACCCCCCGTGGTTGGTCTCCTCTGCGATGATGAACTTGTACTTGTTCGCGTACAGTCCTTCACGGTGACGGTGGATGATCCCCCGGGTATCGCAAACGATGATGTCATTAACGCTGCTGCACAGGTTGGGGTTGTACCCGATACAGCGGAGCATGCGGGTGATCGCAAACCCGGCAGCGCCTGCACCGATGACGACGATATTGAGATCCTCGAAGCGTTTTCCGGTCACCCGGCAGGCATTGATGAGGGCTGCAAGGACCACCACTGCCGTCCCGTGCTGGTCATCGTGCATCACCGGGATCCCGATCCCCTGCAACGCCTCTTCGAGCTCGAAACACTTCGGGGCTGCGATGTCCTCAAGAGCGATCCCGCCAAAGACCGGTGCGATATTTTTCACTTCATCGACAAACTCGGTGTGGTAATTCTCAAAACAGATAGGAAACGCGTCGATGCCGGCGAGTTTCTTGAAGATTAAGGCCTTTCCTTCCATAACGGGGATCGCCGCATACCCCCCGACATTTCCTAAAGAGAGCACCCGCGAGCCGTCAGATACGATGGCAATGGTGTTGGCCTTGAGCGTATACTTATACGCGAGATTTTTGTCTTTTGCAATCTCCCTGCAGACCTCGGCAACACCGGGGGTGTAGGCAAGCGAGAGATCATGACGGTTTGTTATGGGAACCTTGGAGTAGACCTCGATCTTCCCGTGATACTTTTCGTGAAGTTCCAGGGACTCCGTGTAGATATCCGTCTTCCTGCCGCTCATGGCATTCAAACAACCCTGTTGAATAATTCATTGAACGCGATGGTAGTTCATCAATGTTGTTGTACAAAAAAGGGGATTATGCAAAGGTAACGCCGATCCATGTGGCGATCTCGTCCCTCACCTTCCGGTAAACCGCAAGGATCTCCTCATCAGATCCCTGCAGCAGATGGGGATCGGAAAAAGCATGGTGGATGGTTTTTTTTGCGCCGGGTACGATCGGGCAGGCGGTATGGGCATTGTCACAGAGCGTCACCGCGCAGTCAAAGGACTCACCATTGAACTCCGCGAGGGTTTTTGAACGGTGGTGCGAGATGTCGATCCCGATCTCCTGCATCACGAGGATCGCCCGGGTGCTCACCTTTGACTGGCGGGTGCCGGCGGAAAATACCTCGTACCGGTCGCCATACCTTGCCCGGAGCAGCCCTTCGGCCATCTGGGAGCGGGCAGCGTTTGCCGTACAGATGAAGAGGATGCGGGTTTTTTCCATTATTTTCCCTCGCAGCAGGGGGACTTCTCCTCATGTACGCCACAGCAGGAGCCATCGTCTCCACCACAGGTACACTCCCCGTGATCCATGTCCTTTCCCCGCAGTGCAGCACCGATCATTGCCCATGCACACCCGACCCCGCTCTGGACGGTAATCGCCTGCACCGGACAGTTGAGGGCACAGGCCCCGCACTCCATACAGTCCGACGGGCGGACGAGTTCCACATGGTCTTTTCCCTCGGAAAATACCGCGTGCGGGCAGACCTGCATGCAGCGTTTGCAGTTGATGCACCGTTCCGTATCCAGATCCAGTGTGGTCTCCCGGTATGAATCGAACATCAGATCACCCCGAGGAGCCGGCTTGCCCCAAGCATGATTCCCAGCAGGATACCGAGTCCTGCCATGAGCGCCATGACCGGTACGTACTGGAATATCTCTTTTTTGACCCCTTTACGGGATGTGAAGGTTGTCGAGCCCGTGAAGTTCAGGGCAAGATATGCGGTCACTGCCGGCATGATGAGGATCGGCGTGAGAGCACCTGCAGTTGCTGCCCAGCCTGGCAGGGCAGGGGAGTGGTAAAACGCAGCGGCAAACGGAACTGCCACAATTCCTCCGAGAATGAGGCCCTTTGTTGAGAAGTCCCTGGTCGGAATGAACGGCAGGAATGCCGGGAAAAGGACGGTCCCTGCAACCACTGCAGTTATCGCTGCGATTGCTGCAACGGGACCGGCAAGGAACCAGAGTACAATCGCTGCAACAATAGCCGGCAGGGCAACGTGGACGAGTTCTACGGGGATGAGAACAATGCGGTCCCACAACGGAAACTCAACTCTCCGCATTGCAGTACTTGCTTTGTGATTCCTGAGATACTCCGGAAGGTCACGGGCTCGCACCGGGCCGTATTCAACCAGGAACCCGGTTTTTTTCAGCACATCAGGCCATGAAATACCCGGTGCGCCGAGCTGGGGGACGATGATCTTCTTATGGCTCACCACAGACGCAAGGCCATTCATACTGATCTGCCCGACCAGTTCTTTAGTCCCAAAGGTACCTTTGCCCGCGGCACACCAGACATTGATCCCCTTGGTATCCAGGACAAGGATGTAGGCATCAATGCCAGCCAGTGCCGAACGCAGGGCATCGAAGCTGAGTGTATAGTTCGCGGATGCAAAGACCGGGGAATCCGGTGACGGGTCCCCGAGCCGGTACAGGCCGGGCTCCACACGGTGGCTGCCTCTCTTGAAGCCCCCGCGGGCAAGGAAATGATCGACCCGGTTGGCCATGGTTATCGTGCTGCCGGTTGTCCGGATCGCGGGGGGTGTTGCAGGAGTCCCGCAGCTGCAGGGGGATGCATTCCCCTGTGGTGTGCAGGAACAGCAGGACTGCCCGGAATGGTTGTCAGTTGCCATGACTCTCTACTCCTGTCAGTCGTTCTCGTGCAGGAGCGGCCCCAGCACATCTTTTACCATGCCGCTCAGGTTCTCGGCTTTCATCAGGGCAAGGCAGCAGACCCTGCCGTCCTTCTCCCAGCTGATCAGGGCCAGCTTGTCTCCGGTACTTATCCCGGCTTTCTCCCGCACGTCTTTTGGGAGCACCATCTGGCCCCGGTCGTCTACGGAAAGGATAGCTTCGACTGTGCACCCGGAACCCGGCGTGCACCCGCATTCGCTTCTGGTCGGTTCACACCCGGCACTGCTGTTCTTCTTTGCCATAATTGTTCCACTCATAATGTCGCCTTACCTAAAAATAAACCTTTTCAGAAAAATCAGAAAAATCAAATTTATCGGGAGGCACGGCATTTCCGAAATAAACGTTTGCGGGTTCTCTCAGGCAGAACCTGTCGCAACGCATTTGTACCCACCACTGTCATTATCTCTATTATGGCCTCGTTCACCTGCGACCGGTGCGGCAAGTGCTGTGTCAGCCTCGGGCAATCCATAATTATCGAGCGCCAGCTCAATGACCGGAATTATTATTGCCGCAGCACCATTGACAACCTGTTCTTCTCTGCCCGGGTTGATCCGGCATTTGCTGAGGAGATTGCGGATGAGTTCCTCGTGCAGGGAGACGCACCGGCCGGCACATACCCGAAGGTCTGCCCGTTCCTCCGGAAAGTTCCGGGCAGTGATACCACCACCTGCGCGATCTATGCAACCCGCCCGAAGATCTGCCAGTCCTTTACGTGTTACCGGATGATCATCATGGACCGCAACGGGAATACCTGCGGAAGAGTGATCGGGAAAAACACCTTGCGGACGGATGATCCCGCTCTTGAAAAACTCTGGCAGGGACTGGTGGTTCCGATCCCCTCTGGAAATCCTGCAGAATGGACCCGGCGGGTTGCCGCGATCCTTGCGGATCATGGCTATCATGCCAAACCCGTTGAATAAAAAAAAAAGATCAGAGGGCTTTTTTCATCTCTGATACGCAGGCTTCCAGATCCCGTTCCATCGCGTCGGGATGGTCTAGGTTCCTGCTGACAATATCTACAATGGCGCTCCCGACAATGATCCCATCAGCCCCCGCCTCTGCACAGGTCTTTGCATGAGCCGGTGTTGAGATGCCAAACCCGAGCGCGAGCGGGACCTCCGTGAACTTCCGTACCCGTTTTAAGAGATCAAGCGCACCCGATGATACAGTATCACGAACGCCTGTCACCCCGAGAACTGCGACAAGGTAGAGATACCCGCGGGACTTTGCCGCAATCTTTTTGATCCGCTTGTCCGAGGTTGTCTGGGTGATGAGGAAGATGGGATCAATATAATTCCGGAGTGCTGCTTTGTACACCTCTTCGGATTCCTCAACCGGCATATCGGCAACAAGGATGCCATCCACTCCCGCCTCATGAGCCTCACGGTAGAACCGGTCAATTCCCCGGTGGCAGACCATATTGAAGTAGACGAGGAAGACAATGGGGACTTCGGATCGCTTCCGTATTTCCCGGACAATGTCAAAGACCATATCAACCGTTGTACCCGATGCAAGCGACCGCTCGTCGGCTTTCTGGATGGTTGGGCCATCGGCGACCGGGTCTGAGAACGGGATTCCCAGTTCGAGGATGTCCGTCCCACCTTTGATGAGTGCCATGGCTGCCCGGATACAGGTCTCCTTGTCCGGGTCACCTGCTACGATAAACCCGATAAAGGCCGGTCTTTCCCGTTTGGCGAATGCCGTGTCAATCCGTCTCATGCGATCCTCCCCTGAAGTGCTGCAACTTCAGCAACGTCCTTGTCCCCGCGCCCGGAGAGGTTGATGATGACGACATCATCCCGGTCGAACCGGTCCGTATTCTCCATCACCCATGCAACCGCATGGGCCGACTCCAGTGCCGGTATGATTCCCTCTTTTTCTGACAGGAACTTAAAAGCAGCCAGGACTTCGGGGTCATTCACTGCGGTGTAGGTGACCCTTCCGCTGTCCTTGAGCATCGAATGTTCAGGACCCACTCCCGGGTAATCGAGGCCGGCGGAGATACTGTGGGTGGGGAGTACCTGCCCGTCCCCGTCCTGGAGCAGGTACGAGAGGGTACCATGCAGAACCCCCGCTTCACCGGCACAGAGCGTAGCTGAGTGTTTGCCGGTCCCAATGCCCTCGCCACCGGCCTCTACCCCGACAAGTTCCACGTCATCTTTCACAAACGGGTAAAAGATCCCCATGGCGTTTGAGCCGCCGCCGACACAGGCAACGATGGTGTCCGGAAGTCTCCCCTCCATCCTGATAATCTGCCGGCGGGTTTCCTTTCCAATCACTGACTGGAAGTCCCGGACCATCAGCGGGTAGGGGTG
>DUHF01000263.1 GCA_013331015.1 Methanoregula sp. | reverse complement strand
CAGGGGTATGACGGCAATTGCTGCCGCAGTATACCCGGCCAGGGCAAACGGGAGGCACGCGAGCAGGAGCCAGGGCCGCTTCCGGATCTCCGGTACCAGGAGTGCAAAGAAGATGGCGATGAAGATGCCGTTCACCCAGAGGAACTCCAACGGATCTGACGGTGTCCTGACAAGGGCGATTGCCCCGGTGGCGGTCTTGAGCTGGATATAGAACGGGAGATAGCAGAGGATTGACACGGGGGGGATTGCAAGCAGGTATGCCCATGTTGTCCGGTCCAATGATGCCCGGTTTCGCCAGATGAGGAGAAATGCGTTGACCAGCACTAATGGAGCATAGATGAGCACATCCCAGGTGTTGATGAGCGGCATTGAACCCAGGCTTATTGCGGTCAGGGCCATAAGGAGGATCTTCCCGGTCCGGTCAAGGGTTTCCCAGCGTTTATACGCAAAGAGGAGGAGAAAAACCAGGAAAACCTGGTTGAAGATCGAGATGACATGGGCGTGGACATCGCCCCAGATGAACGAGAAGAGGGGGAACTCGTTGATGGTATTGGTGATCGTCCGGGTTCCCAGCCAGGACAAGGACGCATCATATGCTGGGTTGACTGCTTTTCCCGTGATCAACTGGAAGATGAGCGCCGGGTTGGGCAGGATGAGGATAACGAGCGGCAGCCAGCGGAAACGATCGAGGAGCAGGGTGCCCGTGGCATACAGGCTGACTGCCGAGAGGGCAAAGATGGTGGGGAGCGCGAGGTTGAAGGCGATGTTCGAGGGCACACCGCTGACAATTGCAAGGCACCCGAACATCCAGTATCCCAGGTAATAATAAACATTCAGGGTGCCGCCGGCGAACCAGGGATCAAGCGGGGGAACGACCGGGTTCCTGATGACTGATGCAAGGAACCCGTGATCCATGAACTTTTCGGCATAGGAGATCGTCGGGTTGACAAACCGGACATCCAGCATGAGGAAGAAGCAGATGAGAAATAACAGTTCCCAGTGCCAGGCAGCTTTGAGCTCATCGAGCGAATAATGCCGGTAGTAGAGGTGATAGGTGATGAGGAAGAGGAAGGGCAGGAGTGCAAGCTGCACCGGCACCTGGGCAAGCCCGCAGTACCAAGAGATAATGGTAAATGCAAGGATCGATGCGGGGAATGCCAGCGGGAAGGCAAATTCGCCAAGCGTTTTTTTGAGTGATGGGTAGAGCGCGAGCTGGAGCAGGGTGAGGATGAAGAGCCAGCTGACAACTGCAAGGATCTGCTGTTCAGGGTTCAGGTTGAGTTCCCCCGCCGAGTTTTGAGTTCAGCGCTTCTTTGATGCTTGGGATAACCCAGTCGCCGAAGTAGTAGATCGAGACGATCCCCCCTGCCAGCGTAACAAGGTTCTTGACGAGGTGGTCGATCACGGCAATCAGGGTTGCGATTGCAGGGGCTACCCCGACTAAGAGGAATGTGGCTGCAAGGGCAAACTCATAGGTGCCGATTCCCCCCGGAGTCAGGGGGACTGCCTTGACGAGATTCCCGATAACGATTGCAAGAACAATAACGGCTAAGGGGATCTCCTGCCCGAACATATGGACAACGGAGACGCAGACGAGGACATCAAGGAGCCATATGACGATCGATGAGCTCCCAAGGAGAACGATCGCTTTCGTGGAGAGGGAGGCTTTGCGGATTTCGTGCAGCATGGTGAGGATGATGGCAATATACCGGTTCGTTGTGGAGAATTTTCCGATGAAGATGAGGAAGATGAAAAAACCGATACCGGCCAGCAGGGGAATGAGAATGATCGTGTAGAACCATGACGGCGCATTCAGTACGAACAGGACGGAGATTGCACCCAGTAATGCTACGGTGAATATATCAAACACCCGTTCCACGACAAGCGATGAAACCCCTTCGGAATAGGTGGTGTTGTAATCGTGTTTCAGGATGAAGACGCGGACAAAATCGCCCAGCCGGGCCGGAACTACCAGGTTGACGGTCTGGCTTACGAAGATGCAGGCAGTTGAGACCAGGACTCCTATGGAATAGCCAAGGCTCTTCAGGATGGAATGGTACCGCCAGCCTCGCAGTATCCATGCGGCCAGGCAGATAAGTATCGCAACGACAAGATAGGCAGGGACAATGAGTTCAAGTGATTGAACGAGGTCGTCCCTGATATTGAAGAGCATCCAGGCGATGATTCCTGCGGCAAGCAGGGTAGGGATGACGATAGCGCTAATCTTCCGATACATGGATCTGCCACCATAACCGCAGGATCGAAGATCCCATGGAAAAAACATCCTTTAATCTGACGGTTGTTCCCTTGCCTGCCCGCCAGTGGACGGGAAATTCATTAACCCTGTACCCCAGAATCTGTGCCCGCACCAGGATCTCGGTATCCCAGAACCAGTGGTCGGACCGGATTTTATCAAGGAGCGGCAGGATACGTTCCCGCCGGAACCCTTTGAACCCGCACTGGTGATCGTAGATCCGGCTGCCCAGCAGGAACCGGACCAGGAAGTTGTAGCTCCGGCTTGCAATCTCCCTGCCCCCCGTCCGGACCGTGTCACTTGAAGGGAGCAGCCGTGAACCGGTCGAGATGTCAGCACCGTTCTGTATTGCTGACACCAGTTCTTTGATGTGCTGCATATTTGTTGCAAGATCGACATCATAGTAACAGACAATCTCTCCTTTCGCATCGGTGATTGCCCGGTTGAGGGCTTTTCCGCGACCAAGACGCGTGTCGCTGTGAAGGAGCCGGACCCTCGGGTCTTTTCCCGAAAAATCCCTGACCATATCTGCACTGCCATCGCTGCTCCCGTCCTCTGCAACGATGATCTCGAACCGGGGGGTTATCGCGTCCAGCAACTTAATGGAGGCAGGAAGCGCCTTTTCCAGTGATGCCCGGTCATTGAATACCGGTATAATCGCGGTGATCTCCGGTTTGCTCATGGGGCTCCTGCGTTTCGTATGCATTCCGCAACCTCAAATCCTGCCCGGATGGATCCTTCCATGCTCCGCTCAGGATAATTGGTCTGCGAGAACATTCCTGCCATGAACAACCCCTTCTGTTCGTAACGGGGTATCAGTGACCGATACCCGGTGGTATAGACAGGACCTGCGAAGGGGTCCACCGCCATCCGGTGCCAGGTAATCTCATCCGGCCTGACCGAGAACCGCGAGCAGAAATCAGCAAGCATCCGCTCGTCAAGCCGCGGGGGAACGGTGCCGGTGAAGTATGATGCGAGATACACGAGATGTTCGCCGTACTGGTCAACGGGGATGAAATTGGTATGGGTGACAACCGCCCCGTACGGTGCCGGATCTTTCATGTTCAGCCAGTAGATACCGTTTGTAACCTGACGGTTCATTGCAAGGGTCAGGCAGGCAGCACCCTGGTAGGGGATGTGGGGCCGGGAAGGTCCTCCGCATCGCTCCAGTTCCTGGGGGGGGATGGTCGAGATTACCGTGTCGAATTGTTCCCCGTTGATGGTCCAGCCCCCTTTCTCCCGGGTAACTGTTGTGACCGGCGTCTGGAGACAGATCTTTCCTCCCTTTGCAGTTATGGAGGAAGCGAGCGCATCGACCAGATGATGAAATCCTCCACGGATGTATCCCAGCCGTTCTCCTTCCACACCACGATTCGACCGGATCGCGATACGGGATATGAGCCATGCTGCAGATACCGCTTTCCGGTGGTCCCCGAATTTGCTTTTCAAGAGGGGTTCAAAGAATGAGGTATAGATGTTCGGACCAAGGTTTTTCAAGATAAACTGGTCTGCAGGGATGTCATCAAGGATCGTGATGTCAGCCTTTTTTGCAGTCAGGGTCAGCCATCCTAAGCGGGCTTTGTCCAGAAATGTGAGTTCCGGGTACCTGAGGATTTCCAGAGGGGTATTGAGGGGGTAGATGGTGTCCCGGGCAAAGTATCCCGTTGATCCCGTCTTCCACTCCAGGTCGTTGAAAATTCCCAGTTCCTTTAACAGTGAAAAGAGCATTTCATCTGATGAAAAACAATGGTGGTAGTATCGCTCGATCCAGTAGTCGTTGATGTGATAGGATGAGAGGCATCCGCCGGGATAGGGCAGTTTCTCAAAAACCGTGATCTCATGATCCTGAGCAAGTGCTTGTGCGGCAACAAGCCCGGTCAATCCTCCCCCGATAATCCCGATCCTCATGATTGCTGATCTATAGTATTTTCGCGGGGAAATGAAAAAGGCTCCGCAGATTCGGGAGATTGCGGCTTCTTTTCCTCGGAGTTTTCATAAGAAGGTTTTTGTACTCTCGGAAATAAACGTTCATACGAGCAAAAGGACTTAAAAGAATTAAGATAAATTACTTATCTGTTAGCCCATTGGACGGTGTCACCAGATGCGGGTATTTTTCATAGGTTTTGGCCAGGCGGGCGGCAAAATTGTCGATATGTTTATCGAGCAGGACAAGAAGCTCGGGACAAACAGCTTCAGGGGAATTGCCGTAAATACTGCACGGACAGACCTGATGGGACTCAAAAATATTGAGATGAAAGACCGGATTCTCATAGG
>DUHF01000092.1:5860-10070 GCA_013331015.1 Methanoregula sp. | reverse complement strand
GCCGATTTCCTCTACCCGCTCGTCCAGTCCTGGCCGGTCCCGAGCGACACCTCCGAGACCCTGCTCGTCCAGAAGGACGGCGATCATGTCCTCTTCCTCAATGAGCTCCGGCACCAGCAGGACACCGCGCTGAACCTGACCATCCCGCTCACGGAGTCCTATGTCCCTGCAGTTATGGCAGTGCTCGGGACCACCGGCCCCTATATCGGAAAGGATTACCGGGGCAATGAAGTCATCTCGGTTCTGGAGCCGGTCCCCGGTTCGCCGTGGTTCATGGTGGCAAAAGTCGATACCGGCGACGCGTTCTCGGTCTGGCGCACCCGGTCACTGCTCATCACCATGATTGTCACCATCGTCCTGATCAGTGGCATTATTGCCATTCTCCTGCTCTGGCAGCGCCGGCAGAAATACTATTACCGGTCCCTGTACGCCGCTGAAGCGAAACACAGGGAAGATGAGGAGAAGAACCGGGAACGGATGGAGACCCTGCTGCGTCTTGCGGAGATGGGGGGGGCAACGGAGCAGGAACTCTCGGATTTTGTGCTCGACGCGGCGTGCCGGCTCACGGCAAGCCCGCTCGCGTTCATCGGGACGATGACCGCTGACGAATCCGTCTTTGACATCACGTCATGGTCGAAGTCGGTGATGAAAGACTGCGCTGTAGCCCAATCCCCGATCCATTTCCCCATCGCAAAAGCCGGTATCTGGGCGGAGGCGGTCCGGCAGCGCAAGTCCCTCATGGTCAATGATTATGCCGCCCCGGCTCCCGGCAAGAAAGGGCTCCCCCCGGGCCATGTCCCCGTCACCCGGTTCATCTCGGTGCCAATCTTTGAGGAGCAGCGGATCGTGATGGTCTGTGCTGTTGCCAACAAGGATGCGGACTACACCCAGGCCGATGTCGACAACCTCATGCTCCTGATGCAGGGGGTCTGGAACAAGGTACGGAAACGCAATGCGGAAGAAGCGCTCCGGCAGAAGACAACCGATCTCGAAGCCGCGTACGAGGAGATCACGGCAAGTGGAGAGGAGCTCCAGGCCAACTATGATGAACTGGTCCGTATCCAGCGGGCGCTTGGCGAGAGCGAGGCAAAGTTCCGCGAGACGGTGAAACTTCTCGATGAGGGCTATTACCGCTGCACGCTTGACGGGGTCCTCATCGAGCACAACCTCGCCTTCAACCGCATCCTCGGGTTCGATGCAGACCGTGACCTCAAGGGAAGCCTGCTGCCGGACTTCTGGCAGAACCCCTCTGACCGGTCCGGGTATTTAGAGGAACTTATGGACAAAGGGTATATCCGGAATTTCACGATTCCTGCAAAGACGGTGACCGGCAGACCCATGATCGTACTGGCAAGCGCCCATCTCACCCGAACCGGGTCAGGAGAGATCGAGGGGATCGAAGGGACGTTCTCCGATATCACGGATCTCCGGCTGGCAGAGGAAACGGTCCGCACGAACGAGCGGGAGCTCAACGCGCTCTTCCAGAGCATGATCAACGCATTCGTGCTCTTCGAGTCGGTCTTTGACGAGAGCGGCAGGTTTGTCAGTTACCGGTTTGTCCGGATCAATGATGCCTACGAGCGTATCACCGGCGTGAAAAACGATGAGGTGCGGGGCAGGACCGTGCATGAGGTCTGGCCCGGCACCGAAGAGAGCTGGGTCAGGGCGTATGGCGAAGTGGCAGTGACCGGGGTCCCGGCCCGCTTCGATATGTACCATGAACCGACAAAAAAATTCTATCACTGCAATGTCTACCGCCCGCAGAAGAGCAGTGACCGCTTCTGTGTCGTGTTCGAGGATATCACCGACCGCATGAGGGCTGAAGAAGAGATCCGCTTCAAGAACGTCATCCTTGCAACCCAGCAGGAGTCCTCGCCCGACGCGATCCTGATCGTGGATGACCACGGGAAGGTCCTGACGTACAACCGGAATTTTGTAAATATCTGGAATGTTCCGGCGGATCTTCTGGCAACGGGGACGGATGAACCGCTGCTCCGGTATGTCACTTCGCAGCTTGCCGATCCGGATGTCTTCCTCTCCCGGGTGCTGTACCTCTACGACCATAAGGATGAGAAGAGTTTCGAGGAACTCCTGCTCAAAGACGGGCGGGTCTTTGAACGGTACTCGGCCCCGATGACCGGGGAGACAGGGAGATATTACGGGAGGGTGTGGTACTTCCGGGATATCACCGGTCGCAAGCAGGCAGAGGAAGCGCTGCGCGAGAGCGAGGAGCGGTACCGGGAGTTCTTCACCACCTCCCGCGATTCGGTCTTTATCACCACGCCCGGGGGCGAATGGATCGATTTCAATGATACGGCTCTTGAGATGTTTGGGTACAGCAGCCGGGAGGATCTGATGGCGCTGCCCCTCCCCCAATTGTATGAAGACCCGGCGTACCGTGCGGTGTTCCTTGAACAGATCGAGAGGGAAGGTTACGTGAAGGAGTTCCCCATACGGCTCAAAACAAAAGACGGCACGGTCCTTGACACGCTCATCACTGCCGTGCCAATCAGGAACCCGGGGGGGTCCGTGCGGGCCTATGTCGGATCGATCCGAAACGTTACGGCAATGAAGCGGGCCGTTCAGGCACTGCGGGAGCAGGAGGAATTCACCCGAACCGTGCTTGACAATCTCCCGATAGGCATTGCCGTGAACTCGGTTGATCCCGGGGTCAGGTTCGAGTACCTGAACGAGAACTTTGTAAAAATCTACCGGATTTCCCGGGAGGATCTCGCAGATCCCGATACCTTCTGGGAGGCCGTGTACAAGGACCCGGTGTTCCGGGAATCGATAAAAAACCGGGTGCTCGAGGACTCTGCGAGCGGCGATCCTGCCCGTATGCACTGGACAGATATTCCGGTTGAGCGGCCGGGTGAGCCGGTCTTCTATATCGATGCCCGGAATGTCAGGATCCCCTACAAGGACCTGGTGATCTCGATGGTCTGGGACGTGACGGAACGTAAACAGGCCGCGGAGACAAGGGAGCACCTGATCCGGCAGCTTGAACAGAAGAATGCCGAACTCGAACGCTTCACCTACACGGTGTCGCACGATCTCAAAAGCCCGCTCATCACCATCAAAGGGTTTGCCGGGCTGCTGGAAGGCGATGCGCAGAGTGATGACCCCCTCCTGCTCAAAAAGGATGTCGGGCGTATCATCACAGCTGCCGATACGATGCAGCAGCTCCTCTCCGATGTCCTGGAACTCTCCCGGGTTGGAAAGATCGCCAGTCCCTCGCAGAAGATCCCGTTCGCTACCATTGCCCGCGAAGCCGTGGAACTCCTTGCCGGGCCGCTTACGGAACGGGGGGTCACGGTCGATATCGCACCGGACCTTCCCGAAGTGTTCGTGGACCATGCCCGTATCCGGGAGGCCCTGGTGAACTTACTTGAGAATGCCATCAAGTTCTCCGGTGACCGGCCGGATCCGGTCATCCGGATCGGCGCTGACTGCACCGGGGAGATGCCGGTCTTTTTCATTGCGGACAATGGTATCGGCATCGATCCCCGGTACCTTGAGCGGATCTTCAACCTCTTCGAGCGGCTCGATGTCGCAACCTACGGGACCGGGGTCGGCCTGACCATCGTCCGCCGGATCATCGAGGTCCATGGCGGGAAGATCCGGGCAGAATCCGAAGGTGTCGGGAAGGGCGCGACGTTCCGGTTCACGCTGCCGGGTAAGGAATAACCCGGATACCGGAATTACAACAACCCAGAATCCTGTTTTTTCTTTGCATGGTCAGGTTCCGGACCCGAAGAATTCAGGACCGATGTTCCGGATTTTTCACGCTGGCAGGAGAATCTGCTTTCAAATGATCATCATTAAGCCTGCAAACCACCACCCCTGATCTATCCGGCCGGTTATTGGAACTCCCGGCCTGCACGAAAAAAAAGGCGGATGTATGGCACCAGGAGAAAATACGGGCCGTGAACCAGCGGATCCAGATCCCGTACCCGGCTCCCCGTCCGGCAATGCCGCTTCCCCGCAGGAACCTCGGGATCCCACCATGCAGTGGGAGCAGTTCTTTTACGCAACCGGCATACCCGCCCTCATCCTTGCGCCCGATCACACGATCCTCTCTGCCAACCCGGCCAGCTGCAACCTGGCCGCAAAGACCGGGCCGGAACTCCGGGGCAGGAAATGTTATGAGATCTTTCATGGGCCTTGTGCAACCCAACCGCCCAATGGCTGCCCGATGGAACGGGCACTC
>DUHF01000092.1:0-5799 GCA_013331015.1 Methanoregula sp. | reverse complement strand
TCAGTTCCATCGTCCATATCGCAACGGACATTATGGAGAAGAAGGCCTGGCAGATGGCTGAAGAGAGAACGGACCAGTTCCGGCTCCTCTTCGAACAGTCGCCAATCCCCTACCAGTCGCTGGATGCCAGCGGAAATTTCCTTGAGGTGAATGAGGCATGGCTTTCAACGCTTGAGTATTCCCGCGATGAGGTGATCGGCAGATGGTTTGGGGACTTTATTGCTCCTGACTTCTCT
This sequence comes from Methanoregula sp., assembly GCA_013331015.1. Lineage (GTDB taxonomy): Archaea > Halobacteriota > Methanomicrobia > Methanomicrobiales > Methanospirillaceae > Methanoregula > Methanoregula sp11803u. Next base: position 5,563 of record DUHF01000092.1, on the reverse strand, counting down.
GAACGGTTCCGTACCAATTTCCCCCGGTTCAAGGAAGCCGGGGAGACCCGGGTCGAGTTCAAGCTGAAAAAGAAGGACGGTTCGCTCATCACGGTTGCATTCGAAGGGAAGATCGGCTGTTTCCCCGACGGCTCGTTCCGGCAGACCCACTGCGTGTTCCGCGATATCACCCGGGAACGAGCGGCAGAGGAGGAGTTGCGGGAGAGCGAGGCGAGGTACCGGCTCCTGACCAATACCCTGCCGGATATGATCTATCTCATCGATACCAATGGGAAGGTGCTGTACGCCAACCCGGCTGCTGCCCGCCAGTTCCGGGTCGATCCGGCAGATCTGGTCGGGAAAACGCTTACCGCACTCTTCCCCCCGGAGATTGCCCGGGATCATCTTGCGGATGTCCGCACCGTGGCATCCACCCGCCAGCCCATGCAGCGCGAGATCACGGAGGTGTTTCCTTCAGGCAGGATCCATATCGAGGTTCGGCTCACCCCGGTCATCGATCACATGGGCCGGGTTACCGCAGTCATGGGCATCTCCCGGGATATTACCCTGGCAACAGAGGCAAATAACAAACTCCGGCAGACGAATGTGGAACTCGAAAACCGGAACCGTCTCATCAATACCCTGCTCGATACGGTTCCGGTGGGGATATTCATGGTTGAAGCACCGTCAGGAAGGCCGGTCATTGCCAATGCCGCAGCAACCCGGCTGATGGGGCGGGGGGTGATGACGGATGCAACCAAAGAAAACCTGGCTGAGGTATACGAGGCATACCGGTCCGGTACCACCGACCGGTATCCTCCAGAAATGATGCCGATCGTTACGGGTATGCGGGGGGAGAGCCGCCACATCGATGATATGGAAGTGGTCCGTCCTGATGGAACCCGGACCCTCCTTGAGGTATTTGGCAATCCCGTGTATGACAGCCAGAACCGGGTTGCTGCCAGCCTGGCCAGTTTCCTCGACATCACCGAACGCAAACGTGCCGAAGAGCAGCGCGAACAACTCATCAGCGAACTCGCCCGGAAGAACGCCGAACTCGACCGGTTCACCTACACGGTATCGCATGACTTAAAGAGCCCGCTCCTCTCCCTCCGGGCGTTCCTTGCCCTGCTCGAAGGGGACATCAAAGCGGGCAGGGAAGACCGGGTAACGATCGATATCGCCCGGATGTCCGAGTCAGCCGAACGGCTGGAGACGATGATCACCACCCTGCTGGATCTTTCCCGGAGCGGCAGGAGTGTGGCCACCCCTCTTCCGGTGCCGTTTGGGAGTGTTGTCCGTGATGCGGCATCCCTGCTGGAGGCCGTGTACCGGCAGAACGGTGTGGAACTGAAGATCGCAGATGACCTCCCGGTGGTCATGGGAGACCGGCAGCGCCTGCTGCAGGTGATGACGAACCTGCTCGACAATGCGGTGAAGTACATGGGCGACCAGAAGCATCCCCGCGTTGAGGTGGGGGTACAGCCGGAAGCGGATGGCCCGGTCTTCTTTGTACGGGACAACGGGAGGGGGATCTGTCCCGATGACCTTCCCCGGGTCTTTGGGCTCTATGAGCGGTTTGCTCCCGAGGTTCCCGGCACCGGCATCGGTCTTACCACCGTTGAGCGGATCATCGGGGCGCATGGCGGGAAGATCAAGGCGGAGTCGGAAGGCGAGGGCAAGGGCGCCACGTTCCGGTTCACGCTCCCACTTGCGGCAGGTAATACCGGGCGCGTGGATCTTTTAAAATGAAGTATTAAAAAAATCTTCAGTACGGATTTGTTACGATTGAGACTGCCCTGCCTGTACGGTATCGCAATATTTACCAACTATACGGAATGATATTCGATAACCGGTAATCTGCCCCCGGTTGACTCTCCATGACCCAAATCCTCATCGCCGATGACAATCCGCAGAACCTGTACCTGCTGGAATCGATCCTCAGGGGCCATGGATTTGCGGTGGTCCCGGCAAAGAATGGTGCCGAGGCACTGGATGCGGCGCTTGAGAACCCGCCGGATCTCATCGTCACTGATATCCTGATGCCGGTGATGGACGGGTTCGAACTCTGCCGGCGCTGGAAGAAGGACGAACGGCTGAAACATATCCCGTTCATGTTCTATACCGCCACGTATACTGACACAAAGGACGAACAGTTTGCCAAAAGTCTCGGGGCTGACAACTTTGTCATCAAGCCGCAGAAACCTGAAGCCCTTGGCCGGATTGTCTGTGACATGGTACGGGAATTTTCAACAAAAGGGCCTGGGGTAAAACGCCCCTCTATCGATGAGATGGAGAGCCTGCGGCTGCATAACGAAGTGCTGATCCGCAAACTTGAACGGCGTGGCAGGCAGCTCGACTGCGAGGTTTTCGGGCACCGGCAGGCAGAAGAGAAGAGCAGTTTGGCAAACACCAAACTTGCCCTGATGACTGAAGTTGCCAACCAGGATATCCAGAATAAGATCTCCGCACTCCGGGGATTTACCGAACTTTCCCGTTGTACCGAAAGCGGGATAGACCGGGTTGCCGTTATCGAGAAACAGATCCAGATCCTCGATACGATCCAGAACCTGATCAAAAAGACCAGGGATTACCAGCAGATGGGTATGGTGGACTCCCGCTGGATCGAAATCGAGCCGATAGTCCGGTTGCAGATGTCGCTCCAGAGCCAGAAGCACAGCGTAGCGCTGAAATGCGATCTGCCGGGCCTTGAGATCCTGACCGATCCTCTCATCGCCCGGGTCTTCTACAATCTTATCCATAATACCATCAGGCACGGGGGAGACGTTACCCGGGTCTCTTTCTCCTGCAGGGAAGTGCCCGAAGGGCTCGTCCTGGTCTGCGAGGATGACGGGATTGGCATCCAACCCGACCATAAAGACACGCTCTTTGACCGCATTTCCGGAGGTGAGGGGAAATTCGGGCTCTTCTTTGTACGGGAATTCCTTACCCTTTCCGGCATGACGATCCGGGAGAATGGTAATTTCGGTCATGGTGCCCGGTTCGAGATCATCGTGCCATACGGGATGTACCGTTTTTCCTAAAAACCGGTGATCGGATCACTCCTGTCAGATCCCCGCTCATCTCCGGGAATTGCAGGCAAATGCTTATTATTCCGGAACCGGTATTGTCTCCTGATGATGAGATCGTGCCCCACAATCACAAAATCTGAAAAACCAGCCGGTGCTGATCACCCCCTCTTTTCCGATCCTCTTATCTGCGGTATACCGGTGTGATCTGCGATGACACGAATCCTGATAGCGGATGATATCCCGGCAAACCTGTACCTCCTGGAGTCGATTTTAAAAGGGCACGGGTTCGAGGTTGTGGCAGCAAAAAACGGAGCAGAAGCCCTCGCGCTGGTTCAGGAGAATCCGCCCGCCCTTATTATCTCGGATCTCATGATGCCGGTGATGGACGGGTTCGAGCTCTGCCGCCGACTGAAAGCCGACCCTTCCAAAAAGTCCATACCCGTGGTGTTCTACACGTCATCATATACCGAAGCAAAGGATGAGCAGTTCGCGATGAACCTTGGGGCAGAACGGTTTGTGACAAAAGCGCAGAAACCCGAGGAATTGATCCGGATTGTGCGCGAGGTTCTGGAGGCGTCAGGAAAGAAGACCTCCGCTGCGACAAGAAAACCGCTCGGGGACGAGATGGAGATCCTGCGCCAGTATAATGAGGTGCTCTTCCGTAAACTGGAACAGAAAGTAATCGAGCTGGAAGAGGAGATCGCGGAACGCAAACGGGCAGAGGAGCAGCTGCAAAAACTCAATGAAGAACTTGAGATGCGGGTGGCGGAGCGGACGCGGGAGCTCAACACGTTGCTTGCCGAAAAGGAACTGCTCTTAAAGGAGATCCACCACCGGGTCAAGAACAACCTCCAGATCGTTGCAAGCCTCCTCCATACGCAGTCCCGGCATATATCCGATCCCGCAACGCTCGCCATGTTTGAAGAGAGCCAGAACCGGGTGAAGGCGATGGCGCTTGTCCACGAGCGGCTGTACAAGTCGGACGATATCTCCTCGATCGACATTGCGGATTACGTGAAATTCATGGGAACCAGCCTCCTGCAATTCTACGGGACCGGGGGAGCCCGGGTGAAGTTCGAGGTGGAGATGCCCGGTATCCGGTTCGACATCAACCGGGCGATCCCGCTTGGCCTTCTCATCAACGAACTTCTCTCCAACGCCCTCAAGCACGCATTTCCGGCCGGCAGGAAAGGGACGATCACGGTGACGGGGGCGAAAAATGACGGAAAAATATGGATTGTTGTCCAGGATGATGGTCCCGGCTTTCCGGAATCGTTTGACTGGAAAAATACGAGTTCGCTCGGGCTCCGGCTGGTCAACAGCCTCGCTGACCAGCTCTTGGGGACAATCGATCTTGACCGGTCTTCGGGAACGAAGTTTACCATCGCCCTGCCGGAACAGGTTCCGGCCTGAATCACCAGCCATATTGCCTGTTCAGCAAAAATGTTCAGACGCTCCAATGCTCACAAGTCCGTCCTTCTCTTCCTGTACGATCGGGAGGTTTCCCGGACGGGATAGCTTTTGCCATCCCGGTAACCGATCCCGTTCTTCCGGTTCACCGTCGGTTCTGGTGGCATGGGGATACTTTTATTAGATGAGAACAAGCATTGCCCCATACTGATGAAACTCCGGTCACGCATCCTGCTCCTCTACCTGTGTATCGCGATCCTGGTACTGGTGCTCATCGGCGGTGTGCTGCCCTCATCCCTGCACAAGCAGAACCTTGATACCATATCTGAGGATTCCATCAGCCAGCTCCGGCACATCGATTTCGCCCTCACGAACTTCATTTCCGAGGCAAAGAACGATGTGCACGAGCTCTCGCTCAATGGGAACATACGGACCCCGGACGATTCCCGCTTCACCTCCTTTTTAGATGCCGATGAAGCGACCTTTGCCTACGCCATCACGGAAGAAGAACAGGAGATCATCGATATCCTGAAAGGGTACCAGATCTCGCACCCGCATGTCAGTTCGGTGTACATGGGCCGGGAGAACGGGGCGTTCGTGCGCTCGTATCCCCGGGCCCGTCCAACCGCGTACGATCCCCGCGATCGCCCGTGGTACCTCCTTGCAAAGGAGCACCCCGGGCAGGTTTCCATGACCGATCCGTACAAGGCGGTCACGACCGATGACGTAAATATCGGGATCGTCACGCCCCTCCAGGATGCAAACAAGACGATCTATGGTGTTGTCGGGGCCGATATCACGCTCGTGAACCTGACGCGGTACATCGCGTCGGTTGAGCCGGTTGGCAACGGGGAGATGATCCTCACCGACCAGAGTGGCACGATCCTTGCGGCACGGAATCCAAAATTGCTGTACCAGAACATCAGCGGAGTCCTCGGCGACCAGGCGCAGGTCTTCCTCGCGTCAGGTGAAGGGGTGCTCATCACGAACGGGAGTTACCTCATCTATTATACCTCCCCGGAGCTCGGCTGGAAGATCGGCAGTTTCGTCCCGTTTGCCACCATCGACCAGCAGATCAACAACTCCATCATACGGATCCTCATCTTCGTCCTCATCGCGCTGGTCCTGCTCAGCGTCTTTAC